>JAZROS010000234.1:0-2319 GCA_045648825.1 Clostridia bacterium
AGGGCGGCACTTCTTAAGCTGCTTTTGACAGAGCCTGACATACTTCTTTTGGACGAGCCTACAAAGGGACTTGATGCTCATTTCAAAATTGCTTTAGGTGGTATTCTGGAAAAGTTGAAGTTGATGGGCAAAACTGTCATAATAGTGTCCCACGATGTTGAATTTTGCAGCGAATATGCAGACAGAGTTGCGATGTTTTTTGACGGCACGATTGTGAGCGAGGGTGAGCCTCACGAATTCTTTGCAAACAAGAATTTTTATACAACTGCGGCAAACAGAATAGCCAGAGATGTACTCACTGATGCAATCTTAGCAAGTGAGGTAAGAGAAGCAATCGGACTCGAAGCCGTCAAAACGGAAAGTGCAGTTGAGGTTAAGATACCCAAAATAGAAAAGACAGAAAAAGAAAGAAAAAAGCCTGTTAATATACCAAAAATTATTTTTGGAATAATTCTTGTGATATTGTTCTTCTTGTGTGAATGGTATTTTAAAGGCAAGTTCACCGATTTTAGAAATGTGCTTTATCAGCTTTTGTCGTTGGCACTTTTGGGTGCAGGAGTGATGTGCCTTGTGCCGATTTCCAATAATGAAGCAGAAAAGGGAGCGAGGAAAAAGACTAATAAAAAAAGTGCAATAATATCGACACTTTTGCTTCTTGTGGCGGTACCTGCTACAATTTTAAGCGGGGTATATCTGTTTGATGAGAGTAACTATTACGCGGTTTGTCTTGCGGTTATTTTAGAGATAATGGCGGCGGTTATGTTAAGCTTCGAAAAAAGAAAGCCTAAGGCAGAGGAGATAGTTATAATTAGCATCCTATGTGCTCTTGCAGTAGCAGGAAGAGCGGCATTTTACGCCCTGCAACAGTTTAAGCCGGTGGGAGCGATTGTAGTTGTTGCAGGCAGCTGTCTTGGTGGAGAAGTCGGTTTTTTGGTTGGTGCGGTGGCGGCTTTTGTGTCCAATTTCTTCTTTGGACAAGGTCCGTGGACTGCTTGGCAGATGATTTCCTTTGGTATGATGGGACTTGCAGCTGGTGTGTTTTTCAGACACAAGTTGGTCAGAAAAAACCGCATTACATATGCTCTTTTTGGATTTTTCTCTACACTTCTGATTTACGGCGGTATTGTAAATCCCGGTTCAATGCTTTTGTGGGAGCCAAATCCCACGTTTGAGCATATAGTGTCCTCTTGGGTTTTGGGACTTCCTTATGATACGGTACACGCAGTTTCTACGGCACTGTTTCTGTGGTTTATTGGTGTTCCGTTTGCAGATAAACTGGAGCGGATGAAAGGAAAATACGGACTTTGAAAAACCTTGCACAAAATATGTCATAAGCTGTCTTGACAAGAATGCGTGATTAAGGCTATAATTAGAGTATATTAACTCTTAGTGAGGTGCAAATATGCCGAAATCGTCAAATCAGAAATTAAAGCTTCTGTATATAATGAAGTATCTGTTGGAGGAAACAGACGAGGATAATCCCGTTTCTACGGCGCAGATTATTGATATGCTGGCAAGTGTCGGCATAAAAGCGGAGCGCAAGAGTATCTATGAAAATATTGAGGATTTAAGACAGTTCGGCATAGATGTGGAAAACAGCGGGAGCGGACGTTCGAGCGGATATTATATTGCCTCCCGTGATTTTGAAATGCCTGAGCTTAAGCTGCTTGTTGATGCGGTGCAGTCTTCTAAGTTTATAACACGCACAAAATCTGATAAGCTCATAAAGAAAATAGAAGGTCTGACAGGCAGATTTCAGGCACAGCAGCTGCAAAGACAGGTTTTTGTGTCCAACAGAATTAAACACGATAATGAAAGCATCTACTACAATGTTGATGAGATACATACGGCGATAAATACCGACAGAAAATTAAGCTTTTTCTACTTTGACTGGACTTCGGAAAAAACAAAAAAGCTTCATCGGGACGGCAAAAGATATATTATTTCGCCCTGGGCGCTTTCGTGGGACGATGAGAATTATTATATGATAGGTTATGACTCGGATGCTGATATGATAAAGCATTACCGTGTTGATAAGATGGAGAAAATCTCTGCAGAGCAGGAAAAACGTGAGGGCAGAGAAAAGTTCTCTCGATTTGATATGGCTGTTTATTCGAAAAAGGTATTCGGAATGTTTGGCGGTGAGGAAAAGACGGTTACAATTAGATTTGCTGATGGGTTTGCAGGGGCGGTTATTGACCGCTTTGGTCGTGATGCAATGATTATTCCGGGCAAAGACGGATATTTTACGGTAAGAGTGAATGCTTTTATAAGTCCGCTCTTTTATTCGTGGGTGTTCGGATTCGGAATGGGTGCAAA
>JAZROS010000235.1:0-3129 GCA_045648825.1 Clostridia bacterium
CAAGGACTTGGTTAAGGTGGGAGAGGATATTGAAAAGCAATTCGGTATCCCGATTATAAATAAAAGAATTTCGGTAACACCTGTTGCAACAGTAATTGATGCACTCGAAAACCCCGATACCGAAAAGTGCTTAAAGGTTGCCAAAACTCTCGACAAGGCGGCAAAGACAGTTGGAGTAAACTTTATAGGCGGTTACTCTGCACTTGTTCACAAGGGCTTTACCAAAGGCGAGAGAGTTCTTATAGAGTCTATTCCTACAGTGCTTTCAAATACCGATATTGTATGTTCAAGTGTAAATGTCGGCTCAACAAGAGCAGGTATAAATATGGATGCAGTTGCACTTATGGGCAAAATCATCAAGGAAGCTGCCCAGATGACTAAAGATAACGGCGGCTTTGCGTGTGCAAAGCCGGTGGTATTTTGTAACGCAGTTGAGGACAATCCCTTTATGGCGGGAGCATTTCACGGCGAAGGTGAGGGCGATGCGGTTATTAACGTAGGCGTAAGCGGTCCTGGTGTTGTTAAATGCGCTCTTGAAAAGGTTAAGGGTGCACCGTTTGATGTGGTTGCAGAAACCATTAAAAATACTGCATTTAAGATTACGAGAATGGGACAGCTTGTGGCCAGTGAAGCATCAAAAAGGCTTGGTGTTTCGTTTGGCATTGTAGACCTTTCTTTAGCTCCGACACCTGCTGTCGGCGACAGTGTGGCATATATTTTAGAGGAAATGGGACTTGAAAAGTGCGGAACTCACGGAACAACAGCCGCTCTTGCACTTCTTAACGATGCTGTTAAAAAGGGCGGAGTTATGGCTAGCTCACACGTCGGCGGACTTTCGGGTGCATTTATCCCCGTAAGCGAGGATGCAGGTATGATTGCAGCTGCAAAAGAGGGTGCACTTTCTATTGAAAAGCTTGAGGCAATGACCTGTGTTTGCTCGGTAGGACTTGATATGATAGCAGTCCCAGGCGACACAACAGCAGATACCATATCCTGCATTATTGCAGACGAGGCGGCAATCGGTATGGTAAATTCAAAAACTACTGCAGTCAGAATTATTCCTGCACCCGGCACGGATGTCGGTGATGAGGTTGACTTTGGCGGACTTTTGGGTACAGGCCCTGTTATGCCGCTTAAAAAGTACTCGGGTAGTGGTTTTGTGGCAAGAGGCGGAAGAATACCTGCACCATTGCAGTCCCTTAAAAACTAATAAACTAAAAGCATTTTTACGGTCAGTAAAAATGCTTTTTTGGGAAAAAGGAGTATATAATGAAAACAGTTTTCATAATAAACCCCAAGGCAGGACAGGGAAAGGATATTGAAAAACTTGCTGAAAATATCAAAAATGCAGCAGAAACTCTTAAAAAAGATTACGAGATATACTTTACAAAATCCGCAGGAGATGCTAAACGATTTGTCTGTGAATACTTAAAAGAAAAAGGAGCAGCGAGATTTGTAGCCTGCGGCGGCGACGGAACGCTCAGTGAAGTTGCAAACGGAGCTATATCTTGTGATGATGCGGAAGTTGGTGTAATTCCAATCGGAACAGGCAATGATTTCTGCCGTAACTTTGGAAGTACAGATACCTTTTTGGATATCAAAGCACAGTTTCTGTCAAAAACGCAAAAGTGTGATGCTATAAGCTACAAAACAACAGTAGATGGCGAAGAAATATCAGGTTGCGCAGTTAATATGTTTAATATCGGCTTTGACTGTAATGTTGCTGATATGACCTCTAAGATGAAACAAAAGCCGTTTGTTTCAGGCTCATTTGCATATCTTATATCGATATTTGCGGTGCTCATAAAGAAAAAGGGAGCAAATCTTACCATAACAACCGACGGTCAAAGAGTGCATAGCGGTAAATTACTCCTGACATCTGTTGCGAACGGCAGCTTTTGCGGCGGCGGTGTTATGAGTAATCCTCTTGCGTCGGTAACAGACGGTCTTATCAATATGAATATTATAAAAAATGTTTCAAGGCTAAGACTTCTTACTCTTTTGCCGTGTTATATGAAAGGTACATTCCCACAAAAGAATGTCGGGCACATCATATACAGCGAAAAGTTTAAAAAGATTGTTATTGAACCTCTTGATAATCATATGCGCCTTTGTGTCGACGGTGAAATTACCGACGCAGGAATTTGTGAGTTTGAGGTTATATCAAAAGCTTTCAATTTTGTAGTACCGAAAAACAGTTTAGAGACCGATTTCCTTGATAAGAGCACGGAGAGTCTCAGCAGAGTTTAAAAGACCTTTTAGCTCTTCCTTTGAAAACGGCACTTCTAATATATTTTCTACTCCGTCTCCGCCTAACTTGGTGGGGACAGATAAAGCAACATCTTTAATTCCATACTGTCCGTCGAAAATGCTTGAAACGGTCAGTATGGAATTTTCGTCTCCTGCTATACATTCGCAAATTCGATGAACGGCGGTTGCTATTGCATAATAGGTAGCACCCTTTTTTTCGATTATCTCATAGGCGGAGTTTTTAACTCTTAAATACATATCGTCAAGGTCATTCAAATCACATTTTTTTGTATAACGGCAAAATTCGTTCATAGACATACCGCCGATATTGGTAATACTCCACGCGGCAACCTCACTGTCGCCGTGCTCGCCGATAATGTAGGTGTGGCAGTTTCTTGCATCAATGCCTGTTCTTTTGCTAATCATATACTTAAGTCTTGATGTGTCAAGAACAGTGCCCGAGCCAATAACACGATTTTTCGGCATGGAGGATAGCTTGTAGGTCGCATAGGTCAGAATATCTACGGGATTGGTTACTGTAAGCAAAATTACGTCGTCGGGCGCGTGTGCCGATATACCGTTTATTATGCTCTTTAGAACTTCTATATTTCTTTTAAGAAGGTCTGTTCTTGTTTCGCCTTCTTTTTGTGCAACACCTGCGGTTATGATAATAATGTCGGCATCCTTGCAGTCGGTGTAATCGCCTGCATAGACGTTTACAGGCTTTACAAAGGACACACCGTGCGCAATATCAAGAGCATCTCCCTCGGCTTTATCTTTGTTAATATCAATTATTACAATCTCGGAAAAAAGTCCCCCGAGCATAAGCGTATAAGCAGTAGTTGACCCTACAAGACCTGAGCCTATTACTGCAACCTT
>JAZROS010000236.1:0-1519 GCA_045648825.1 Clostridia bacterium
TACTATCTCAAAGTCAAGCCCGATATTCTTTAATATCTCACTTCTCCTCGGCGATGCCGACGCTAAAATAATCTTTTCCATAATAATGTTTCCTTATAAAAATCCTCTGTAAAAATGTCCTCTTGTAAAGTCCTTTGGTAAACTGCTGTTCTTCTCGCCACTATACTCTGCTATAATCTCCCTCACCTCATCGGGACTTTCATCATAAAACCAAAGCTGAATACCATCTATTCCACACTCTCTAAGCTCGTCCATTTTATCTGCCATATATATGGGCTTAGAATTTATGATTTCACTTACACAGCCCTCGCCGCAAACAATCGGAAACACCTCGCCACGACGGTCTGAAAGCTGATTGCCGCCTTTTAAGTCGCATTTTCCGGTTGCTCCTGCGGGACACTTACGCATAAGCATCAGCGGAAGTCTTCCGTATGCAATAACCTCAAGCGATACTTCACCCGAAATCTCCTTTATATCCTTAAGATTAAGCTCAGGCGAAAGGGTAACTGCAGACATATTCTTATATGCTTTTACCGTTTCGCTGTTTGTTATATTAAGACGAAAACCACCGTAGATCTTTTTATCGGGCATACTATAAGCCTGAGCATTATTCATTACCATAACCGACTCAGTCTGAGGGATATTACCCGTTCCAATACCTTGCATCAGAGTTACCTTTTCTATTTCAGTCTTTAGTCCTGAAATAATCTCCCTCGGTGCAACAATCCTCTGTACACCAGCTTTTGCAGCCGCCTCTGCCTGCTCTTTATTGTGGCACACGGCTACAATATAAGGATTTTTTGCTGTCTTTTTGGTTTTTTCAGGGATGTAGGGCAAAATCTCTCTGTTTTCAATTTCAACTCTCTGCCTGTCAAGCCCCTCCAACACACGTCGTCTTAGTGCATTGATCTCGCTGATTGGAAGTATTGCCGTATCATCGGTAAGAACTGAGCAGGATTTTGCATAATAGACACTTGTGCCAAGCTTTTGAAGCTGAGCAGAAATTCTTTCTTCAGTGAGCGGATTGGTATGCGCCTCCTCAGCTAAAAGCTCACCCGTTACCGTTTCGGCATTACCGTCATCATCGATTGCAGTTACAGTAAAAGGCTCGCCCGTTCTAAGCTCTGCAAATATATCTATACCGACTTTTCGGTAATTGGTATTTTTGTCTGTAAATTTTGCATATTCAGCAGATGTAGTTCCCGATGCAACATTAGATGGACTTTTCCCGCTCATCATATCCTTGCCGCCGCAATACCACCCTTTTGAAAATCCGCTGCGGTTAAAGGTATCAAGAAGTGCTTTTTTGTCCTCGTATGTTACTTCTTTTCCTTCCAATGCCTTCCTGTAAACACCGACAGCGGTTGCAACATAAGCAGCACTTTTGAGTCTTCCTTCTATCTTAAAGGAATTGATACCAATACCCTCAAGCTCTTTTATATGGTCTAACAAGGACAAATCTTTAGGGCTTAAAAGGTACCCTTCATCTAAGTATTTACCATTTTTTTGCAGTTCATAC
>JAZROS010000237.1:0-13405 GCA_045648825.1 Clostridia bacterium
CTTCCAAATCGTTTAGCCGCCTCGCTTATAAGCTCGGGACGTTTTATTGCAGCGGAATTTACCGCGACCTTGTCCGCACCGGCATTTAAAATCTCACGAAAATCCTCTACAGTCCTTATACCGCCTCCTACTGTAAACGGAATAAAAACCTCTTTTGCAACCCTTTTAACCATATCTACAACAGTGCTTCTGCCGTCGCTTGATGCTGTAATATCCAGAAACACAAGCTCGTCTGCTCCTGCTTTATCATAGACCTTTGCACATTCCACAGGGTCGCCTGCGTCTATAAGATTCACAAAATTTACACCCTTAACAACTCGTCCGTCCTTAACATCAAGGCAGGGGATAATTCTTTTTGCGTACATTATACCGCCTCCCTCTCGATGAAATTCTTAAGTATTTTCATACCGACTGTGCTGCTCTTTTCAGGGTGAAACTGCACTGCCGCAACATTATCCCTTTCAACCGCAACCGACAGTCTTACGCCGTAGTCTGTATATGCACTTACAATATCCTCTTCCGCTTGTATGTAGTAGGAATGAACAAAGTACACATACGGCTCATTTCCGAGTCCTTTCAAAAGATAGCTGTCCTCTCTGACTTTAATATCATTCCAGCCCATATGCGGAATTTTAAGTCCTGTATCGGAAATTTTTACCGCCTTGCCTTTAAAAAGTCCTATTCCCTCTACACCAGGATTTTCTTCGCTTGACTCGAACATAAGCTGAAGTCCTAAGCATATTCCTAATAATGGTTTTCCGCTCGCTGCAACCTCACGCACCACTTCAACAAGTCCCGTGTCAACAAGCCTTTCCATCGCATCGCCAAAGGCTCCGACACCCGGAAGTATAACCCTGTCAGCAGAAAGTATTTCCTCACGGTTTCCCGTAACCTTCGATTCCTCGCCAAGCAAGGTGAGAGCATTTTGCACACTATGCAGATTTCCTGCACCGTAGTCTATTATCGCCGTCATATAACCTCTCCTTGATAAAAACAGAAGAGGGCTTTTAACTAAAAACCCTCTTCGGAATTAACTACAAATTATTCAGCAGGAACTTCCTCTGCATCGTCTTCGGCCACTTCACCTTCCAGAGCATCCTCGCCCTCGGCAGCAGCATCCTCAGCTTCCATTTCAGCCTGCTGTTTTTCAAGTGTCTTCTGGTCAACAATGTTTCTTACCTCGCCCCAGAGTGTTTCGCCTGTAACATCTTCACCCAAGCCGTACTCAGCCTTAAATGACTCAAGGTTCTCCTCGCCGACATACTTCTTAAGCGGTGATTTTCCCTCAGCCTCACCCCAAGGTGTATTTTCGGTTATATCATCGCCAAGACCAAGCATTTCCTTGATTGTAGCCATATCCATACCATACATTTCTGCAATCTTTGAAACGGGGATATTATAAAAAGCTGCAGCTTCTTCTGTATCAGCAGGCATATCAGCAGGTAAGCCGTAATCTGCAAGGAATTCGTCAAGTGTCATACCAACAGATGTTGCAACCTCTTCAACTGTTCTGCCGCTCACGTTAACATATCCCATCTCGTTATAGGGATTTCTTGTTAAATACTTAAATACGCCAAAGCCTGCTGCAGCAAGTATTGCAACTATTACAACAATAATTGCAACAACCTTACCTGCACCGCCCTTTGTCTTAACCTCGTTAGCAAAGTCAACTATTTCTTCTGCATCAACTATTATATCCTCATCCTCAAACACCTCGTCAAAGGTCTCCTCAAGAACTTCCTCTGCACCCTCTAATACATCGTCTGCAGCTTCTTCAACTACTTCCTCTGCTGCAACCTCTTCTACCATTTCCTCTGTTGTCTCTTCAACGGGAGTAGTGTTCTCCTCACCGTCTATGTTTGGCAAATTATTCTCGTTCATAATATACTCTCCTTTTATCATTTTGTGTCCGTGGTCATTTCAGCACGAACAATAATATTGAAAAATAATGACACACGCTGCCGGCAAGCACGAACAAATGCCATACCGAGTGCATATATCTATATTTTTTCATTACATAAAATATAATTCCGACGGTATATACCAAACCGCCCGCTATCAAAAGCCACAAACCGCCTGCCGGAAGATTTTGTGCCAACGGCTTAATTGAAAGCACTATTCCCCAGCCCATAAGAACATAAAGAATAAGGGATATTTTCTTAAATTTTTCGAGGCCTAATGCATTAAGTAGTATCCCTACAACCGTAACACCCCATATTATGCCGAATATCGTCCATCCGAGAGCACCTCTTAACGGGCCTAAAAGATATGGTGTATACGTTCCTGCAATCAAAATAAATATTGAACAGTGGTCGAATATCCTTAAAACCTTTTTACCCTTTTCATTCTGTACAATGTGATATACCATCGACATTGTATAGAGCAAAATAAGGGAAATTCCATATACAAGTGCACTTGCGAGTCCATAACCGTCTGAATATATAGCCGCAAATACTATCAATAGCACCAAAGCAGCAATCGACAACAGCACTCCTACCCCATGGGATACAGAATTAAAAATCTCCTCACCCACAGTGTACATTACGCTCTTTTTCTCGTTATTCTCCATAATTTACTCCGCCGCCTCTGCATCAGCCTCAGACTGTGCCATCATAGACTCCTGTGCAGCCTGGATTATAGGCTCAGCATCCTTATAAAGCATATCCTGTGGCACCTGCTCTGCTGTTAAGCCGTACATCTGGAGGAATGACTCATAATCCATTCCTGCCATCTCAAGCACCTTGCTTATTGGGACATAGCTTTGTGCTTCATTCATTGTCATATCGTTTCCTGCTTCGTCAACAATGCCGAACTCTGCTCTTAGCTCATCAACCGTCATTCCCTCAAGCTCTGCATATTTTTCAACTGTCATATATCCGCTGGCAACAGCAAGCTCTGTATCAGCTTTAACCTCTTCATTTGCCTCAAGTCCGTACTTTGCAAGGAATTCCTCAACTGTTATTTCCTCTGTTTTAGCACGGTCTGCTACAGTTTCGGGGTCTGTTGACGGGTTGTTTATCTTATACTGATTATAAATCACGTAACCGCCAAGGGCGATAGCTGCTACTATAATCAATGCAAGTATAACATTAAAACCTGCACCCGACTTCTTCATAGCACGAGCCGTCTCCTGCGGTTGCTCTTTTCTTAATTTCTTTGCTCTTTTTTCACTCATTGTAAGATTTCCTCCCTGATTAAAGTGATTGTTTTCTATTTTTATAACTATAACACTTTTTAGGATAAAAATCAATACGTATTTACAAAGTTTTCAATTTAGTCATATTTTCTCTATACACCTAAAAATATGCTGGGATTTCTCTTTTTATCCTCTTTTATACCACATTTACGGTTGACTATTTTCTCATACTGATGTATAATAAACTTGTTATTATTCTTTAAATGAAAGGAAGTAGAGATTATGGATTGTATCCTACTCGCAGCAGGATATGCAACAAGATTGTATCCTCTTACAGAAAACAAGCCAAAGGCACTTTTAACCCTCGGTTCAAAGACAATTCTCGACCGTGTATGCGAGAAGATTGAAGAAGTTGATGATGTAAATAACATTTACATTGTAACCAACCACCGTTTTGCCGACCAGCTTACCGAATGGGCTAACGGTTACAAGGGTAAAAAGCCCGTCAAGGTACTTGACGACGGCACAACCAGCAACGATAACCGTTTAGGTGCTATCGGCGATATGAAGTTTGTCATCGACAAAGAAAACATCACAGACGAAATTCTTGTTATGGCAAGTGATAATGTTTTTGATTTCTCTTTAAATGATATGGTAAAGCTTTACCGCGAGAAGAATGCAGACCTTATTTCTGCGCATTATGTAGAGGATTTGGTTGACCTTCGTCAGATGGGGGTTTTGGAGCTTGACGACGATAACCGTGTTATCGGCTTTGTAGAAAAGCCCGCTGAGCCAAAAACTCATTGGGGTGTTCCTCCTTTCTACTTCTATAAGAAGGAAACTCTTGCACTTATTGACCAGTACTTAAAAGAAGGTAACAACCCCGATGCACCCGGACATCTTATCCCGTGGCTTATTGAGCGTGTTCCGGTTTATGCGTACACCTTTAATGTTATGACAATCGACATAGGAACTCCTAAAACCTATGCCGAGGCTCAGAAGTTATTTGACTGATATTTAGGAGGAGTCCTATGTTTGACCGAAAAGTACTTAAAAGCCGTGCCAAATCGGTACTTGCCACAAGCTATTGGCAGACGTTTGGAACGATGCTGCTCCTTTCGATAGCAACAACTGTAGTCGGAAATCTGTTTACCCTGAAAATTCCACCCACAATTACACTCAATTCAGCAGTTACAATAGCTATATTCGGTGTAACACTGCTTATGCGGAGTATTCTCCAGTTTGCAGCAAGCGTATTTTTGCTACTGCCATTGCAGGTGGGCTTTAACAGATATTTGCTTGACTATGCAAACGGTGGCGTGCCGGGTTTAAACTCTGTTGGATACGCCTTTCGTAATAATTACAAGGGGATTGTATGGACTGTATTGGCAAAACAGCTTATTATTTTGATTTTTACATTAGTTCCCGTTATTGCAGTAGGTATTGTTTCGGTATATGTACTTTTGCGTTCAGGATATGTACTGCCCACAACAATAAATACCGCACAGGTAGAAAAGCTGACAATTCATCTTTCCGAATCACCCGAATATGCAGTTGTTTCGATTGTACTGCTTATTCTTATGATACCTGCAATTATTAAAATATATGACTATTATCTTGTAGAATATATTATAGCAGAGGACTCGTCTCTTACATGGCGCGAAGCTCTTGCCAAAAGCAAAAAGCTGATGCGTGGAAACCGTTTTGCCACGTTTTTGCTTGGTCTGTCCTTTTTAGGCTGGCAACTATTGGGACTATTGGCCTTTGGCATAGGCTCGGTATTTGTTACACCATATATTCTGGCAACCGATACTCAGCTCTACTTAGAGCTTTCGGGCAAATCAACATTTGAATTTTAATACTAAGAAATTTTGTAGGGGCTGATGCCCACATCAGTCCGTTGCTTCGGGTCGATGTAGGCATCGACCCCTACAATTATATTTGGAGAGAAATAGATAATTATGAAGCACAGATTTATACTGATTTCCTTTATAGTAATTGCCGCAGGGATTTTGTTTATCGGTAGAAATAAAACCTATTCAAGAGATATATACGGCACTTTTGACACCTTATGCAGCATCTCCGTACATTCTGCCAGCGACACTACCGAGCAATATGAAAACCTCTTGCGTGAGCTTGACAGAAAGCTTAACGCACACACGAGCGACAGTCTGGTAGGAAGATTAAACAGCGGCGAAACGGTAACCCTTGCACCTGAAATGACCGATTTTCTCTGCACCGCAGTTTCCTACACAAATATGTTATCCGATTATTTTGATATTACTGTAAATCCAATAGTTGAAAGCTGGGCAAAAGCCGAGGAAAATTCAGCCTTGCCCGATGATATCCCCCAAAAGCTTAAGCTGACAGGTGCAGACTGCATACATATTGATATTGACAACAATACGGCACAGCTTAAAGAAGACGGCACATCAATCACTTTAGGTGCAATAGCAAAGGGCTATGCCGCAAATGTTATAGCTGATAAAATGCGTCAAGACGGAATCTCAAGCGGTCTTGTAAATCTTGGCGGAAATATATATGCACTCGGGAAAAAGCCCGACGGTAGCGAGTGGAACATTGCAATTAGCGACCCCAAAAACAGTGCACAGGCGGCAGTTACTGTAAAATGCACAGACAAAGCCGTTGTTACCTCAGGCGACTATGAACGGTATTTTGAATTAAACGGAAAGCGATATCATCATATAATAGACCCGAAAACAGGCTACCCGTCAGAAAGCGGTCTGAATTCTGTTACCGTTATCGACCGTGATGCCGAGCTTTGCGATGTTCTATCCACCGCACTTTTTGTAGCAGGGCTTGATGAGGCAAAAAGCATAATCGAAAAATTCTCCGTAGATGCCATATTTATTGAAAATAACAACATCTACTACACAGAAGGTCTAAGGGATAAGCTTATACTAAATAACGAAAAATTTACCCTTATTCCCCTAAATCAGAATAATTTGTGAAATTGAATAGCAAATGGTAATAAAAAAATTCAAATATTATCGACTTTTAGGGTTGAAATTGTCGGATTTTTCTGTTACAATAAATAAAATATATCAAGACACAAATTGAACTATGAAAGGAGAAAAGATATGTCCGATAAATTTGCTAAAGAGGGTTTAACCTTTGATGACGTACTTTTGATTCCTCAGGAGTCAGATGTTACACCTAACGAAATTGAATTAACAACAAAACTGACCGCCGGTATTACTCTGCACATTCCTTTAATGAGTGCGGCTATGGATACCGTTACAGAAGCTCCTATGGCTATTTCTATGGCAAGAGAAGGCGGAATCGGTATTATCCATAAAAATATGACTATTGCCGAGCAGGCTCAGGAGGTTGACAAGGTTAAAAGGTCTGAAAACGGCGTTATTACCAATCCGTTCAGCCTTACCGAGGAGCATACCTTAAAGGATGCCGACGAGCTGATGGGTAAGTATAAAATTTCAGGTGTCCCCATCTGTGATGAGGAAAATCACCTTATCGGTATTATCACAAACCGCGACCTTCGCTTTGAGGTGGACTTCTCAAAGAAGATTAAGGAAGCAATGACAAGCGAAAACCTTATCACAGCTCCCGAGGGTACTACCCATGCAGAAGCTCAGGAGCTTCTCCGTAAATATAAGATAGAAAAGCTCCCCATCGTAGACAGTGAAAATCGTCTTAAGGGACTTATCACTATAAAGGATATAGAAAAGGCAGTTCGTTATCCGAACGCTGCAAAGGATTCTGCAGGAAGACTTCTTTGCGGTGCAGCTATCGGTGTAACTGCAGATGCTTTAGAACGTGTTAAGGCGGTCGTAGAAGCAGGTGTTGACGTTGTTTGTCTTGATTCTGCTCACGGTCATTCCAAGAACATAATCAATAAAGTCAAGGAAATAAAAGCAGCATATCCTGACCTTCCGCTTATCGCAGGTAATATTGCAACAGCCGAAGCAGCGAAAGCTCTTATTAAAGCAGGCGCTGATGCTATAAAGGTTGGTATAGGCCCCGGTTCTATCTGTACAACAAGAGTTGTTGCAGGTATCGGTGTTCCCCAGATTACAGCTATTGCTGACGTGGCTGAAGTTGCTAAAAAATACAACATCCCCGTTATCGCAGACGGCGGTGTTAAGTATTCAGGTGATATTCCTAAGGCTATTGCAGCAGGCGCTGATGTTATTATGGTAGGCAGTCTTTTGGCAGGCTGTGAGGAGAGTCCGGGCGAGTTTGAGCTTTATCAGGGCAGACGCTTTAAGGTATATCGTGGTATGGGTTCACTTGCAGCAATGGAAAAGGGCTCAAAGGACAGATACTTCCAGACAGGCTCCAAAAAGCTTGTTCCTGAAGGTGTTGAGGGCCGTGTTCCTTATAAAGGTGCTCTCTCCGATACAGTATTCCAGCTTTTGGGCGGACTTCGTGCAGGTATGGGTTATTGCGGAACAAAGACTATACCCGAGCTTAAGGAAAGAGGTAAGTTTGTCCGCATTACCGGCGCAGGGCTCAAAGAGAGCCATCCCCACGATATTTATATCACTAAAGAAGCTCCCAACTACAGTTACAGCACTCAGGCATAAGTATTATTATCGGCTGCTCTTTAATAAGAGCAGCCGAACTTTAAATCAAGAAAATATTTGTATTTTTTGAAGATTTAATATTGACAAACCCTATTGGGTGTAGTATAATGTAACTCGTTGGTTTATTGAATATTCCAATAGCGGGATGTGGCTCAGTTTGGTAGAGCACTACGTTCGGGACGTAGGGGCCGCAGGTTCAAATCCTGTCATCCCGACCATATAACGGGGTGTAGCGCAGGTGGTAGCGCACTAGACTGGGGGTCTAGGTGCCGCAGGTTCAAGTCCTGTCACTCCGACCACGTCAGAGCAAGCGATATGTAGCTTGCTCTGATTTATTTTATACCAAGAGGTGTTATGATATGAACATATTTGAGGCAATCAAATCAAGAAGAACCATAAGAAAATTTAAGCAGCTGCCTGTAAACGAAGCAGACCTTCGCACCATTATCGACTGCGGAAGACTTGCTCCCACAGGTGCAAATCTTCAGCCGCTAAAATTCACATATGTTACCGATGAAAAAATAAGAAAACAAATGTACCCGCATCTTAAATATGCAGGATATATCCCTGACTGGGACCCGTCCTTTGAGGAATGTGCAACAGCATTCATCATTATAATGAATGACACAAATATAAAGCCTACAGAAAAATCAGAGTGCGACAGCGGTGCGGCTATTATGAATATGTCGCTGGCCGCAACAGAGTTGGGGCTTGATACCTGTTGGCTCGGCTCGGTTGAGAGAATGAAAATAAAAGATATTTTATCCCTCCCCAATCATCTTGATATTACATATGTATTAGCTGTTGGCTATGCTGCCCAGAAGGGCGACTGCTTCGACTCATCAGACAGTATCAAATACTACTTTGACGACGACGGCAACGTGCACGTTCCCAAAAGACCGCTTGATGAAGTTATACTCTAATCAATAGGACTGATAGATTTATCAGTCCTATTTCTTTTGTCGGAATTTGTATTACGATTCCCCTCATTCGACAAAAGCTTATCTTATTTATCAAAGGAAATTTTAAATATTAAGAAGAATATAAAAGAGCAAATTACAAAGGAGGACAGTCTATGAGCATAACAAAGACAGACAAAAACACGCTCGTTGTAGTAACAACAGGTGAGCTCGATCACCATCAGGCAACAAAAATACGCTTAGAAATAGATGCCGCCATATCGAAAGAGTCGAAAAACATTATATTTGATTTTTCAAAGCTCAGCTTTATGGACAGTTCAGGTATCGGTATGATAATGGGGCGTTACAAAAAGATACAAAAATTTGGTGGCAGGCTTGCCATAGTTTCACCAAAGCCACAAGTCAAGCGGATACTTGAGATGTCCGGGTTATTTAACATAATCACGCTTGAATCAAGCGTCAAACAAGCACTAAAGAGAATGTAGAGGTAGAGAATATGGAAAACAGATTTGATATGGAATTTATCGGAATATCGGAAAATGAAGGGCTTGCAAGGGCAATAACATCAGCCTTTGCAGCTCTTTTGGACCCAACGGTAGAGGAGCTTTCGGAGCTAAAAACAGCCGTATCCGAAGCAGTAACAAATGCGATAGTTCACGCATACCCCGAAGATACAGGCATAGTAGGGCTTTCGGGCAAAATAAAGGGTACTACCGTATACATAACAGTCAGCGACAACGGCATAGGTATATCAGATATAGACCGTGCAAGAGAGCCTCTTTATACAGGTAAGCCTCAGGAGGAACGTTCAGGACTCGGTTTCTCTATAATGGAAAGCTTTTGCGACAAAGTAGATGTCATAAGTTCTGTAGGTGAAGGGACTGTTGTAACCCTTGTAAAGCATTTCGGAGGCAGCAAAGGAGAGAGGTAAGCCCATGGACAGAAACATCGCTCTCATTGAGCGTTCAAAACAGGGCGACAAGGAGGCTCTGGATATTTTCTGCCGTGAGAATATGCGGCTTGTCCAGAGCATTGCTGCAAGATTTACAGGCCGTGGCGCAGAGCTTTGCGACCTTGTACAAATAGGCTGCGTTGGGCTTTTAAAAGCGATTTCAAACTTTGACCTTGAACGTGGTCTTAAATTCTCCACCTATGCTGTGCCCGTAATCACAGGCGAAATTAAACGATTTCTGCGTGATGACGGAATTATAAGGGTGTCAAGAGGTTTGAAGGAGCGTAGCAGGCTCATTTTAAGCGCCGAGGAGGAATTAAGGCGGCGTTTAGGTCGTGAGCCTACCCTTTCCGAAGTTGCTTTAGAATGCAGTATATCTGTTTCAGAGCTGACAGAAGCACTGGATGCCTGCACTCCAATCGAATCAATAGATGCACCTGCCGCTGATAATCTTGATTTATCCGAGCGGATAGGTTTCTCGGAAGAGGACAAAATTATAAGCAAGATTTCTACAGCAGAGCTTTTATCAAGTCTAACAAGCAGAGAACGTCAGGTTATTATGCTTCGTTATTTCGAGGATAAGACGCAAAGTCAAACCGCCCGATTAGTTGGCGTATCTCAGGTACACATATCCCGAATAGAGCGTCAAGCTCTTTTAAAGCTCCGTACTATTGCAGCGGAATAAGCTGAATATGGCCAGAAAAGACCATAAGCTTTGCTTTCGAACAGGGTGCAACAGGCACCCAGACTACAGCCTCCTGCTTCATACCCTTGTTGTATATTTCAAGTCTTACACTACCCGGTGCAAGTTGCTTTAAATCGGTTTTGTCGCCTTTTGGAATATCAGCAAAAATCACACCGTCTGCACCGCATACTGTTATGGTCGGGAAGTCGGTGTGATTTTCCGCCATAAGAAATGAATACACGGCTCTCACGCTCCTTCAATACTAAAGTATGCGTCAAATTACAAATGTGTGTTTAAAAACAAAGAGTAGCTCAATCAGATTTTAGAGCTACTCCCTATTTGTATTATTCTTCTTAATAAACTCGCGAATTTCTTCCTCACAGGCTTCTATCTCTTCCATAAGCTCGCGGGCGGTTACTCTGTGCGCACCGTGTCCGAAAATTATCATCTGCTCTAAGTTATCCGAAGTCGCAACCCTCACACGATAATTCTTAATAAGCTGTTTTGTTGTCTTTTCGATGTAGGCATCTGCTGTTTCCGCCTCCTTGGTATAGACAACACTTATACCGTGCACCTTTTCTACCTCTCTCTTTTCGCCCTTGACCTTATATGCGTCAAAAACAAGTATCACGTTATTCTTCCGCATCGCCTGATAGCCTGCAACCCTTGCCGTTAAAACATCTCTTGCATCCTCTAAGCTTTCCTCTGCTATTTTCTTTAAGTAATCATTTGCAAAAATGATATTATAGCCGTCTATCAAAAGATATTCTTCCCTAATAACAACAGGCTTTATCTTATATTCCTTTTTCTCGTTTGTACTTCTTATTATTCCGTGGGATTTTCTTGTAATTTTGCCGTAGGTCTGCTCAAAAATCCGCATAAGCTCGTCATCGCTATAATTTATCGTGCCCGCTGTATGAACTCTCGCCTCGGAAACGGTTGTTTCCTTCTTAATTGCAGGCAGGTGCATATGCTCAAACACCTTGTCCCACTTGACAACAAAGCCGCTGCCGTGTGAGCAGAATACCGAATCGGGCGTGTTTTCCGTATCAGCCTCGGGGTTATAACCATACTCAAGAGCAATTTCCTCTTGTCTTACGCAAGGCTCATAGCCCTTAAAGCTCACAGAAAGTCTGCCCCTGCCGTGAGTATATTGCGTTACGCTTTTATGATAATCCCTTATTCTTGAAACGGGTGCACTTCCCGTTATAACCGACATATCGCCAAACGCATCAGGTACATCAAAGCTCGCGTCAAGCTGCTCTAAATCGGTCATAGCCTTACCCGTATTCTCCGTCGGTACTTCAAGACGAAATGTGGCATACGGCTCTAAAAGCACCGATTGTGCCTGCATAAGACCTTGTCTTAGCGCGCGGTAGGTTGCTTGTCTGAAATCTCCGCCCTCGGTGTGCTTTTGATGCGCTCTGCCGTTTACAAGTGTGATTTTAATATCCGTTATCGGTGCACCGATTAAAGTGCCAATATGCACCTTTTCTTCAAGGTGCGTCAGAATAAGCCGTTGCCAGTTACGGTCTAATATATCCTCACTGCATTTTGACGCTATTTTTATACCGCTGCCCCTTTCCCCCGGCTCTAACAGAAGATGCACCTCAGCATAGTGCCTTAAAGGCTCATAGTGTCCTACTCCCTCAACTGTGCTTTTGATAGTTTCCTTGTATATTATACTTCCCTCTTCAAATTCCACATCCATACCAAAACGGTCGGCAAGTATCCTTTTCAAGACCGCCATCTCGACCTCGCCCATAACCTCTACATCAAGCTTTTGCAGTCTGTCATTCCATATCACATTAAGCTCGGTTTCTTCCTGCTCCAAACGGCGCAAAACCGCAAGAGCATTGTGAACATCCGTTCCTTTTGGCAATTTAAGTGAATAAGAGAACACAGGCGCGGTAATTAGTGCGTGTGCACTTTTTTCAATTCCTATCCCCTGACCTGCCATAACCTTATTAAGCCCCGTTACTGCACAGACCTCTCCTGAAAAAGCCTCCTGAACCTGCTTATACTTTGCACCCTGATAGACTCTTATTTCGTTTACCTTTTCGCCGTCTATAAGCGATTTTACCTTTAAGCTTCCGCTCGTGATTTTAAGATATACCAATCTCTGCCCGTGCCCATCCTCAGCTATTTTAAATGCAGTTGCACCGAATTTTTCACCCTTTGACCTTTGCCTTGTAAATCGGTCAACTGCCGACAAAAACACATCTATCCCCTCCGCCTTAAGCGCAGAGCCGAAAAAGCACAAAAACAGTTTCCTTGACATAATAGCACGGGATAAAAGCTCGTCAGAAATAGTTGATGTTTCAGAATATTCATCAAGAAGATACTCGGTCTTAATTGCAGCATCTTCAAAAAAATCCTCACCCGAAAAATCAATACAGCCTTCATTTAATCTCGCTTTAAGGTCTGTCATTACCTTATCCTTATCGGCAGTAGGCATATCCATTTTATTTACGAATATAAAGGTAGGCACATCATAATGCTCCAAAAGCTTCCACAAGGTTTCGGTATGACTTTGAACACCATCCGTACCGCTTATAACCAATATAGCATAGTCAAGAACCCTTAATGTGCGCTCTGTTTCTGCCGAAAAATCCACGTGTCCGGGGGTGTCTAAAAGTGAAATTTCAGTATTACCGTATGAAATTGTTGCTTGTTTTGAAAAAATAGTGATCCCTCTGTCTCTCTCAATTTCATCGGTATCGAGGGTAGCATCTCCGTTATTAACCCTGCCAAGCTTTGTTATTTCGCCTGCGGTATAGAGCATACTCTCAGAAAGTGTTGTCTTTCCGCTATCGACGTGGGCAAGTATTCCGACTGTTATTTTTTTCAACTTAAGACACCTCCTCTTAAAAAATTTCTGATTTCCTATAATTATATACAAAATCACATTCATTTGCAAGTCAAACGGATAATTTGCATATAATTATGCAAAACTAAGTTTAAAAACTACTAACAAGGAGTGGTAATATAATGTTTCGAGGTAAGGTTGCAGTAATAGGCTCAGGTCTTGTAGGGTCAACTACTGCTTATACG
This sequence comes from Clostridia bacterium, assembly GCA_045648825.1. Lineage (GTDB taxonomy): Bacteria > Bacillota > Clostridia > UBA1381 > UBA1381 > HGM11525. The sequence continues at coordinate 13,316 of JAZROS010000237.1, forward strand.
CTTATGCTCGGGGGACTTTTTTCCGAGATTGTAATAATTGATATTAACAAAGATAAAGCCGAGGGAGATGCTCTTGATATTGCGCACGGT
>JAZROS010000238.1:0-10340 GCA_045648825.1 Clostridia bacterium
AGAGCTTGTTACGGCGTTTGGCGATAACAAGCAGAATGTTATAGATGCGGCAAAGGAACGTCTTACATACACAATAGCCTGCAAGGCGGCAATCAAGGCAAACAGAAATCTTACAGAGATAGAAATGTACGCACTTGCAAATAAGGTTTTTGATATGGAGAATATCAACACCTGTCCCCACGGCAGACCTATTGTGATAAAGATGACCAAAAAGGAAATAGAAAAGGAGTTCGGCAGAACACTATGAAGAAGATACCGCTTATAGTAGTAGCCGGAGCAACCGCGTCGGGAAAAACATCGCTTGCAATAGCGCTTGCGAAAAGATTTAATGCCGAGGTAATATCAGCCGACAGTATGCAGATTTACCGCCGTATGAATATAGGTACTGCAAAGCCTACGAAAGAGGAAATGGACGGCGTAGTGCATCATATGATAGACTTTGTAGAGCCCGAGGACAGCTTTTCTGTTGCGGATTTTTGCGAGAAGGCACATTTAGTTATAGCAGACATAAGAAACCGTGGTAAAAATGTAATCATTGCTGGCGGAACGGGGCTTTATATAGACTCGCTTGTAAATGATGTTGACTTTGATGGCGAGGATGCAGATTTTACCTTTAGAAAAGAGCTTGAAGAGCGGGCAAAAGCTGAGGGTTCGGAGGTGCTTCTTCGTGAGCTTGCGGAATATGATAAGGTTTCAGCCGAAAGACTGCATCCTAATAACCTAAAACGAATAATTCGTGCCATAGAATTTTATCACATACACAAAAAGCCTATCTCCGAGCATCAGGAGGAAACAAAGAGAAAACCCAGCCGTTACAAAGCTCTTTATATGATGATAGACCATCCCAGAGAGGTTTTGAAACAGCGGATTGATATGCGGGTGGATATTATGATGGAAAGAGGACTTATGGACGAGGCAAGGACTCTTTATGAGGTGCGAGAAAGTCTTAGCAAGACGGCATCTCAGGCGATTGGATATAAGGAGTTGTTCGGCTTTTTTGGCGGAGAAATGACATTAGATGAGGCAAAGGAAGAACTAAAGCTCAGAACACGTCAGTATGCAAAACGTCAGCTTACGTGGTTTCGCCGTAATGAGAATATGAATTATATCTCTCCCGAAAATGCTTTTACGCAAGCGGAGAAATTGGTGGAGAATTTTTTGAATTAAAAAGGTCGCAGTATGTATACACTGCGACCTTTTATCGTTCATAAAAACAATCTTTTTCCCATCTTATTAGGTTTGTATCTATGTATTCCCAAATTTTTTGGTAATCCTTTTCGCCTCGGATTATGTGGTCATTACAAGAGGTTTGCCATATGTTTTCGCCATACTCTCTGTTACAATAGCGTTTTAACAAAGACACAAATTTAGAAGTTTCGTTATTGTAGGGTGCGGCGGTTTCCGACGCACCGTTTTTGTAGTCTGTTATATTGAGTATTAAATGGAAGTGATTAGGCATAATAACATATTTGTCTATTCTTATATGAGGATATTTTTCGTTCATCACCTTTATGTATTTATTAAGTATGTGCCCGTGTTCAGATAAAACCATTTGCGGTGCGTCGAAATCGCCGCACCCTACAATTTGACCAAGCAATTTTTTTCTGTCTTTTACACAAACCGTAATAAAATATGCCCCAGGAGTTGAATAATTATATCCTTTTAATCGTGTTGGTTTCCGCTTTGGCAAATTCATTTTTCGTCTTCAATATTCTCTAATGCAACACGTACTGCTTCGACAACAAAAGCAGTAAAAGTACAATTTTTACCTTGTATTACCTTTTCCACCTTATCTATTATGTCATTTGGAAAACGAATGCATTTATTCGTTGTTGGTGGAATAGATGGTATCTTAAATTTCTTCATAAAATCACCCCTGCAATACAATAATATATAAAAACACTCTTAGTGTATGCATAACAAATGTATTGCTATTATTAAATTTGTGTGGTATAATTTCTTTATGATGTTAAAAGTGTGCTAAAAAGGAGATGATTTATTTGAGGATACCAAAGTACATTATAGAAAAAAATTTAACAGATAATTCAGATGCCGAATATGTAAACCTAAGCCTTGATGATGTTATAAATGAAAGCTGTTCGGATGCTTTGGCAAGACTTGCAACAATAAACGCAATATGCGTTTCCGACATACCCGACAGAGAAAAGGTATCAGAAATATACAAGCAAACAAAATCCCGTCGGTAAGTCCGACGGGATATATTTTTTATCTTGCAAATCTTATCGACTCAATTACCTGCGGTTCTAGCGGAGCGTCGGTAAAGTTTGTCTTTGTGTTAGCAATTCTGTCCACAACATCCATACCCTCCGTAACCTTGCCGAAAGCGGCATACTTACCATCTAAGTGCGGTGCGTCCTGATGCATAATGAAGAACTGACTGCTTGCAGAGTTGGGGAATGATGTACGCGCCATTGAAAGCACGCCACGCTCGTGCTTTAAGTCATTCTTAAAGCCGTTTGCATCAAACTCACCCTTAATAGACTCCGCTTCCTTGTGGTTCATATTCTCATCATAGCCGCCGCCCTGAATCATAAAGCCTGCGATTACACGGTGGAAGATAAGACCGTCAAAGAAGTTGTTTTCAACCAAATCAAGAAAGTTTGCAACGGTAATCGGTGCAATGTTGGGATAAAGCTCAGCCTTAATAACGCCGCCGTCCCGCATTGTAATAACAATTTCGCTCATAGTAATTACTCCTCGTCAATTTTTATAGTCTTTATAACCTGCGGCTCGGCAGGCACATCGCTAAACATTGCGTTCAATCTGCCTGTTTCAACACTTGCAATCTTATCTACAACCTCAAGTCCCTCGGTAATCTTGCCAAATGCTGCATAGTTGCCGTCAAGAGACGGGCTGTCTTGGTGCATAATAAAGAACTGACTGCTTGCCGAGTTAGGCTCGTTGGTACGGGCCATAGATATTACACCGCGTTCGTGCTTTAAGTTATTCTCAAAGCCGTTTGCATTAAACTCGCCCTTGATTGAAGATGCACTCTTCTGATTCATATTTCCGCTGTAAAGCTCCTCAGTGAATGCTCCGCCCTGAATCATAAAGCCTGAAATTACACGGTGGAATATAAGTCCTTCGTAGAAATTTTCGTTGCAAAGCTTAACAAAGTTTTCGACAGTTTTGGGAGCAACATCGGGATAAAGCTCGCCCTTCATAACCGAGCCGTCCTGCATTTCTATGGTAAAGCCAATAGGTGCACTTTGACCGCCGCATGAGCAGGTCATAATCATCAATGATAAAGCCAGAATTAAACTAAAAATCCTTTTCATAATTTTGTAGTCCTTTCTCATTCTTCATTGGCGGGTGCTTCGTCTGTAGTTCCTTCTGCATCCTCCTCGCGTGAGGTGAGAGCCATACTAACCACATTAACGCCGTCAGCAAGTCGCATAATTCTTACACCCTGAGTCTGTCTGCCAAATGTGCTTATTTCGTCTGCGTGCATTCTGATAAGAACGCCCTCTGATGTAATTGTTATAATATCGTTTTCGTCGTTAACGGCTGCCATACCTATAAGCTTTCCTGTCTTTTCGGTAATCTTGTAGGTAAATACGCCCAAACCGCCTCTTGTCTGACACTTGTACTCGTCAAAATCGGTCTTTTTGCCATAGCCGTTTTCGGTTACGCACAGAACAGAGGTGTTCTCGGTAACCTTGACTGCACCGATTACAAAGTCGCCCGACTTTAGCTTGATACCTCTTACACCGCGTGTTGTTCTGCCCATAGAACGTACATTGTCGGCACGGAAGCGGATTGCCATACCCTTGTTGGTGGCAAGCATCAGCTCGTCTTTGTCATCTGTGAGCATTACGCTGATAAGAACGTCATCCTCGACAAGCTCGATAGCACGCAGTCCCGATTGACGAATTCTGGAGTAGTCCATAATATCGGTCTTCTTAACTGTACCGTTCTTGGTGATGAATGTTAAGTAATTGCCCTCGTCAAAGGAGTCAATGGGTATCATTGCCGTAACCTTTTCGTCAGGCTCTAACGGCAGAAGATTTACTATTGCAACACCCTTAGCCTGTCTGGTAGCCTCAGGTATGCGGTAGCCCTTCATAGAATATACAACGCCTCTTGTTGTAAAGAAGAGAATGTTGCTGTGGGTAGAGGTTGTAAAAACTTGCTCCACATAGTCTTCTTCTCGTGTGGTATGTCCTGCAATACCTCGTCCGCCACGGTGCTGTGCCTGATATGTTGTAACAGGAACTCTCTTGGTGTAACCGTTATGAGTAAGAGTTACAACAATTTCCTCCTCCTCAATCAAGTCCTCAATATCGAGGTCGTCGGTTACAGGCTCTATGTCTGTACGTCTTTCGTCGCCGTACTTTTCCTTGATTCTGATAAGGTCTTCTTTTACGATTTCAAGAACTCTGCCCTCGCTTTCGAGGATTTCTCGGAACATCTTGATTTTCTCGTTTATCTCGGCAAGCTCATTTTCAAGCTTGTCTCTTTCCAAGCCTGACAAACGTCCCAAGGGCATCTGCCATATAGCTGTTGACTGTGCCTCGTCAAGACCGAACCGCTCTTGGAATATCGGGCAGGCATCGGCAAATGAAGACGACGAGCGGATAATCTTGATTATCTCATCAATGTGGTCAACTGCAATCTTGTAGCCCTCTAAGATGTGAACTCTTTCCTCTGCTTTTTCGAGGTCGTAACGTGTACGTCTCTCGATTACATCCTCCTGATGTGCGATGTAGCAGTTTATCATCTCACGGAGATTGAGGATTTTCGGTCTCTTGTCAACCAACGCGAGCAGAATAACACCAAAGGTCTCCTGCATCTGTGTGAATTTATACAAATTATTGAGTACAACGTGCGGATTTGCGTCCCTCTTTATATCAATATAGAAATGTATGTTATCGTCCGACTCATCCCTTGTGCCCGAAACGCCGTCCAAACGTCCGTCTCTTATAAGCTCATTTATATGGCACTCAAGGCGCTGTTTGTTAACCTGATAGGGAAGCTCGGTTACGTGGATGCGGTTTCTGCCGTTGGGAAGCTCCTCAATCTCGGCACGGGCACGCATTGTAATCTTGCCTCTGCCTGTTGAGTATGCAGCTCTTATTCCGCTCATACCCATAATAAGACCGCCCGTTGGGAAGTCGGGTCCTTTAATGTGCTCCATAAGCTCCTCAAGCTCGATTAAGGGATCGTCTATTACGGCGATAATACCGTCTACAACCTCGCAAAGATTGTGAGGCGGGACATTAGTTGCCATACCTACTGCGATACCTGACGAGCCGTTTACAAGCAAATTCGGGAACCTTGACGGAAGAACGTCAGGCTCTTTTAGCTTGTCGTCGTAGTTGGGAACGAAATCAACCGTGTTCTTTTCAATGTCGCTTAGCATCTCTGCTGCCATTTTAGACATCTTAGCTTCGGTATAACGATAAGCAGCAGGGGGGTCTCCGTCTATCGAACCGAAGTTACCCTTACCCTGCACAAGCGGATAACGAAGCGAAAACGGCTGAGCTAAGCGTACCATTGCATCATAAACCGACGAGTCGCCGTGGGGGTGATATTTAGCCAACACGTCTCCGACGGTAGCGGCGGATTTCTTAAAATCATTTTCAAATGTCAGCTTTTCGCCGTACATATCATAGAGAATACGTCTGTGAACGGGCTTCATACCATCACGGACATCAGGCAGTGCACGGGATACGATAACGCTCATTGCGTAATCGATATATGACTGCTTCATCTCATTATTAAGCTCAACATCGACTATTTTTTGATTAGCAATAGCCTCCATATCCAGAGCCTTTTCTTTAGCTTTTTTAGCCATGGGCATATGCCTCCGATTTTCATATTATTATATAGTATATTTTAACATATTTTCACATAAAAAGCAAGTAAAACGAGCAATAAAAAACCAAAGGGACTTAAAAATTCATACCCCTTGCAAAAATCGCAGAATTAGCGGCAAAAAACAAAAGTTATTATGTAAACCAAATTTCAAAAAGTTTTCCACACCTTTTGAAAGTGTGGAAAACTAAAAAAGTGCATATCTATCAAGTTTCTTTGACTTTTCCACATTTTCCACAGGGTTATCCACGAGGAAAGGGGGCAAAACAAACCGCATAACTTCGTAAAAAATAAATTTTCCACTTGGTTTACAAAAAATTATGAAAAAAATCACGATTTTTTCCACGGCGAAGGGTGAATTATACGATGAAAATTTTTTGGTAACCAAATACAACGAGGAATAAAGCCATTTTCAGACTTCTGAAATCTGAAATACAGTTTTCCACACCTGTTAATAAGTGAGTGATAAATGGGGACAGGAATTTTGCGAAAAAGGGTTTATAAAAAACAAATAACATTAGAGAAAAAAATTTAAATATACTGTTCAAAACAACGATTTTAACTTGTTTATGTTGACAAGAGACATAGATTTGAGGTAAAATTACTATTATACAATGAAAGATTTTTTTCGTGTAAATGATAGCGGAAGAAATTGGTTAAGCTAACCTTATAACTATAAAGGAGTGAGTGTATGAAGATATTGTATGCAAGCTCGGAGGCGGCTCCGTTCGTCAAGACCGGCGGACTTGGTGATGTTGCAGGCTCCTTGCCTCAGGCACTTCGTGAAAAGGGTGTTGATGCTCGTGTTATTTTGCCTCTTTACAGGTGTATTCCTCAGCAGTATAAGGACAAGATGACATACCTTAATCATATTTATATTGATATGGCATGGCGCAAGCAGTATTGCGGTGTGTTTTCTCTTGAGATGGATGGTACTATCTTTTACTTCGTTGATAACGAATACTATTTTAACGGCGACAAGCCTTATGACTATATTCATCTTGACTGTGAGAAGTTTATTTTCTTCTCTAAGGCTGTTTTATCCCTTTTGCCGACCTTGGATTTTAGACCTGACGTTATTAACTGTAACGACTGGCAGACGGGCGCAATCCCTGTTTTTCTTGACACCTTTCAGGATAATCCATTCTATCGCGGGATAAAGACGGTTATGACAGTTCATAACCTCAAGTTTCAGGGCAGATGGGATATGGAAAAAATCAAGGACGTAATGGGAATTAGCGACTATTACTTTACCGATGACAAGCTTGAGTACCACAAGGATGCAAATCTCTTAAAAGGCGGTATGGTATATGCAGACAGAGTTTCTACCGTATCGGAGAGTTATGCGGGCGAAATTACCACCGACGAGTATGGTGAGGGCTTAAACGGTCTTTTGTGGGCAAGACGTGATAGCCTTACGGGAATTGTGAACGGCATTTCTTATAAGGAATGGAACCCTGAAACCGACCCGATGATTTATAAGAACTATTCGGCTGAGGATTTCAGAGAAAACAAGAAGCTTAATAAGATTGCCCTGCAGGAGCAGCTTAATATTCCTGTTGACGAGAATAAATTTATGATAGGAATTGTTTCAAGACTTACCGACCAAAAAGGCTTTGACCTTGTAGCAGGTGCTTTGGAAAGCTTAGTCGCAGACGGATGTCGGATAGTTATTCTCGGTACAGGCGACGAAAATTACGAGAACCTTTTCCGCCATTATGCGTGGAAAAATCCTGATGTTGTAAGTGCAAACATCTACTTCTCCAACGACCTGTCGCATAAGATTTATGCGGCGTGTGATGCGTTTTTGATGCCGTCAAGATTTGAGCCGTGCGGTCTGTCTCAGCTTATATCTATGAGATACGGCACACTCCCCATAGTTCGTGAAACGGGCGGCTTGAAGGATACGGTAGAGCCTTATAACGAATATACAGGCGAGGGTGTAGGTTTCTCCTTCGGCAACTATAATGTTTCAGATATGGTTTATGTCATAAACTATGCAATGGATATATACTATAACCGCCGTGATGAGTGGAATAAGATAGTAGAAAATGCTATGAGCCGTGATTTTTCGTGGGCGGTATCGGCAGATAAGTATATAGCAATGTATCGTGAGCTTACAGGCATATACGATGAAGCTAAAAAAGAGGAAAAGAAACCTGCTCCCAAGAAAACGGCTGCAAAGAAAACTGCAGCAAAAAAAACAGCACCAAAAAAGACTGCAGCTAAAAAGACAACAAAAATGTAGGGACCGGCGTCTCGACGGTCCGTTGTCGGACATTTGATGAAATTCATATAATACAAAATTGAAAGGAAACATAAATAATGGCAGAAAAGAAACTTACAGCAGCAGAGAAAAGACTCGTTGCGGAGATTGAGGGAAAGATTTCAAGACATTTCGGAAAGGTGCTTGAGGATGCAACTCCCAAGATGGTATATACAGCCTGTGCTCTTACAGCAAGAGACAAGGTTATGGAAATGTGGGCAAAATCACACAAGCAGGTAAAGGAGGAAGGCTCAAAGAAGCTTTATTACTTATCATTTGAGTTCCTTATGGGCAGACTTCTTGCCACAAACGTTTTGAACCTTATGCAGACGGACGAGTACAAGAATGCACTCGACTCAATGGGCTACAAGCTTTCGGATGTAGTAGAGCTTGAGAATGATGCAGGACTTGGAAACGGCGGTCTTGGAAGACTTGCAGCTTGCTTTATCGACTCACTTACCACACTTGATTTGCCTGCATACGGCTGTACAATCCGTTACGAATACGGACTTTTCCGTCAGAAGATTGTTGACGGCTATCAGATTGAATTGCCTGATTCGTGGCTTGAGAACGGCAACGCATGGGAAATTGCACGTCCCGAAGAAACCGTTGAGGTTAAATTCGGCGGCAGAGTGCATACCGACTGGGTAGACGGAAAATTTGTGTGCCATTACGAGAATGAGCATACAATTCTTGCGATGCCTTATGATGTACCGCTTGTAGGCTATGATTCAAAGATTGTAAATAAACTAAGACTCTGGTCGGCAAAATCGCCCGACTACTTCAATATGAGCGAATTTAACCGCGGTAACTATATCCGCGCGGTTGAGGAAAAACAGCTTGCAGAGGTTATTTCCAAGGTGCTTTATCCCGAGGATAATCATACAGAGGGTAAGGAGCTTCGCTTAAAGCAGCAGTATTTCCTTGTGTCTGCGACACTTCAGTGGATTTTGCGTGAGTATGAAACACGTTACGGCACAAACTGGGCAAATCTTCCTGACAAAGCGGTAATCCATATTAACGATACTCACCCCACACTTGCAATCCCCGAGCTTATGCGTATTCTTATGGACGAAAAGGGACTCGGTTGGGAGGATGCGTGGGATATTACCTGCAGAACATTTGCGTATACAAACCATACCGTTATGTCAGAGGCACTTGAAAAGTGGCCGTTTGATATGTTTAAGAAAATATTGCCCAGAATTTCTATGATTGTAGAAGAAATTAACCGTCGCCTTATGGAAAGACTCGAAAACTTCTACCCGGGCGATACAGGCAAGCATAAGTGGATGGCAGTTCTTTCGGATAACAAGGTGTTTATGGCAAATCTGTGCTTAGCAACCTGCTTTGCGGTAAACGGTGTTTCGGGACTTCATACCGACATTCTTAAAAAGGATATTTTTGCTGACTACTACAGAATGGACGAGAGCCGTTTCCACGCAATAACAAACGGTATCACCTTCCGTCGCTGGATTTGCAACTGTAACCCTGAGCTTGCAGACCTTATCACATCAAAAATCGGCGATAAGTGGATTAAGAACTACGAGGAGCTTAAAAAGCTTAAGAAGTTTGCCAAGGATAAGGAATTTAAAGCTGAATTTGCACGCATTAAGCATAATAATAAGGTGGCACTTGCAGAGTATATCAAGGAGCATAACGGAATAGAGGTTAACCCCGACTCTATTTTTGATGTACAGGCAAAGAGACTTCACGAGTACAAGAGACAGCTTATGAACATTCTGCATATTCTTGCAGACTATAACAAGCTTGTCGAAAATCCTGACATTGACTATGTGCCCAGAACATTTATCTTCGGTGCAAAGGCTGCGCCAGGTTACACAAGAGCGAAGCTTATCATAAAGCTTATCAATACAATCGGCGAGAAGATAAACAATGACGAGAGAATAAAGGGCAAAATTAAGGTTGTATTCCTCGAAAACTACGGCGTATCCATTGCCGAAAAGCTTGTTGTGGCAGCTGATGTATCAGAGCAGATTTCAACAGCGGGTAAGGAAGCATCGGGTACAGGTAATATGAAGTTTATGCTAAACGGTGCTGTTACAATCGGAACTTTAGACGGTGCAAATGTAGAGATGCTCCGTGAGGTTGGCGAGGATAATATCTATATCTTCGGACTTACCGCCGATGAGGTTGAGGCAAGAGTACGTCTTGGCGCCTCTCAGGAGGTCAAGACCATCTATGCTACCAATAACGTACTAAGACGTGTTATGGACCA
>JAZROS010000239.1:0-1708 GCA_045648825.1 Clostridia bacterium
TGTTGACAGAGCTACACCCTGTTTGGGAAAATAGGTTACAAACAAGGTCGTTGCAAGCGATGAAGAAAGTATATTTACTATGTTGTTTCCTACCAGAATAGAGGTAAGAAGCTTATCATATTTTTCACACAAATCGAGAACAAGCTGTGCACGCTTATTTCCGCCTTGTGCCATATTCTTCAACCTAATTCGGTTAAGTGATGAAAAAGCTGTTTCAGTTGCACTGAAATATGCCGAACCAACTATGAGTAAACCAATAAAAATTATCAGTGATATGTCGCTGTCCATAATATTTAAGCCTTAAAATTCCCTTTCTTCCTTACTTCGAGGCAAGGTAATCGTTAATCTCTTTTACTAATGTGTCGACATCAGCACCGTGCACCATACAAGCCATTTCTAAGCTTTCTCCGCTTGCAGACGGACAGCCAAGGCAGTGCATACCTGCTTTTAGCATAAACTCAGCTGTACCTACATCAAGATCTAAAATGTCTCTGATAATCATATCCTTTGTAATTTGTTTCATAATTTTTACTTCCTTTCTTTTCGGTTTATACCGTTTCAATAATTTTATTAAATTCCGACCCGTCAATAGTTTCTTTCTCAAGTAGTGCATCTGCAACAGCATCAAGCTTTGCTCTATGCTCAGTCAGAATATCGACAGCCGTTTTATACTGTTTCTCAATGATTCCCCTTACTTCAGAATCAATTTCACCAGCAACAGATTCAGAATAAGACTTTGCAACGCCCAAATCTCTGCCAAGGAATACCTCTTCATTTGTGTCATAGCAGACAAGTCCTACCTTGTCGCTCATTCCAAACCTCGAAACCATCTCACGAGCCAGCTTTGTTGCGTACTTTATATCCTCAGATGCACCTGTTGTTATGTCATCAAGCACAACCGCTTCTGCTGCTCTGCCGCCCAATGCCCATGCAATTCTTGCAAGAAGATCTTTTTTGGTAGTATGCGAGTTATCGTCATCAGAGTGATACATAGTATGACCGCCTGACATACCTCTGGGTATAATTGAGATATGAGAAATCTTATCCTTGTCAGAGGTAAACCTTGCAACAAGCGCGTGCCCCGCCTCGTGATAAGCAGTAATTCTTTTTTCCTCGTCCTTTATTATTCTTGACCTCTTTTCAGGCCCCATCAATACCTTGACATTTGCATCGGAAATATCCTGATTGTCAATTTCCTTTTTACCTCTTCTTGCGGCATATATTGCAGCCTCGTTCATTATATTTTCAAGCTCTGCACCACTGCAACCAGAGGTTTTCTTTGCAAGTAGCTTTATATCTACGTCCTTTGCCATAGGCTTTTTAGACGCATAGATATTAAGGATTTCTTCTCTTGCAGCCATATCAGGGATGTCGACAACTACTCTCCTGTCAAATCTGCCCGGCCCGAGAAGTGCAGGGTCTAATATATCAGGACGATTGGTAGCAGCAATTATTATAATTCCCTCGTTTTTTCCAAAACCATCCATTTCGACTAAAAGCTGATTAAGTGTTTGCTCTCTTTCGTCATGACCGCCGCCCATTCCTGCTCCACGTTTTCTTCCAACCGCATCAATCTCATCTATAAATATTATACAAGGCTTAGCACGCTTTGCCTGTTCAAATAAATCTCTTACTCTTGATGCACCGACACCTACATACATCTCAACAAAGTCAGAGCCTGAAATTGTAAAAAACGGTACCTTCGCCT
>JAZROS010000240.1:0-1983 GCA_045648825.1 Clostridia bacterium
ATATATCACTTCTGCAGTCTACATATCCGCCACGAGCCTGCTCAGGCGAAATATATCTAACAGAACCCATTGTTTCCTTGCCTGTTACCATTGTATCACTTGTAACCGCTCTTGCAATTCCAAAGTCGGCAACCTTTACGATATGGTCCTTGGTTATGAGAATATTATGTGGCTTTATATCTCTATGCACAATGTTATTCTCATGTGCACATTGGAGGGCAAGCCCAATCTGCATAGCAAATTCTGAGGCCTCTTTCCAGTCCAGTACACCTTTTCTGTCTATATACTCCTTAAGTGTAATACCGTCAATAAGCTCCATAACGATATAATTCATACCGTCTTCCTCGCCCACATCATATATGCCTACAATATTATGATGCGAAAGCTTAGCCGTCGACCTTGATTCACTTAAAAACCTGTTAAGGCTTTCCTCGTCATTATTTAGTGAGTCTTTAAGAACCTTTATAGCAACAAAACGGTTTAAAAGTCTGCATTTTGCCTTATATACTGCAGCCATACCGCCGACACCAATCATTTCAAGTATTTCATATCTTCCGTCAAGAACCTTTCCTACAAGATGTTCTCCGTTCATTATTTAAACCCCTTTCATTATACCTCAAATACCACGCAGGTTATATTATCCGCTCCGCCCTTTTGGTTTGCAAGCTTTACAAGTGCTTTGGCGGCGTTTTCAAAATCTTCATTTTCTGTTACTATATTAGCTATCTGATTGTCTGCAAGCATATTAGTAAGTCCGTCGCTGCAGATAACTATTATCTCGCCATTGTAATCATTTATGAGAATGTCCGATTTTACAAAAGCTTCCGCGCCAAGTGCTCTTGTTATGTAGTTCTTTTGCGGATGATTTTTTGCAAGCTCCGGACTTATTTCGCCCATTTCAATAAGCTCTTCAACGTAAGAGTGGTCTTTTGTAAGCTGTTTAATTTCTCCGTCCTTTACCCTATAGACACGGCTGTCTCCTACATTTGCCGTGATAAGCTTACCTTTATAAACAAATGCAGCTGCTGCGGTTGTTCCCATTCCCGTAGTATTACGGCTGACATTGCTCATTCGGTATATTTCTTCATTCACTTCCTGAAATACACGTTTTACAAGTTCAGAAAACTCCATATAATCCATATCAGGATAAAACCCGTCCATAATTCCCGACTTAATGAGTTCTGCCGCCATTTTTGATGCGACCTCACCCGCGTTATGTCCGCCCATTCCGTCGGCAACCATTCCGCCTACTAAAAGCTCGTTACGGTAGATAAAATAGCAATCCTCGTTAAGCTTTCTGTAGCGTCCTATATCGGTCATTGCGCCAATTCTCATTTTCAATCACCTCACTTATGGAATATAATATACCTCTATTCCTCGTCTAATACTTTCTTCCTAAGTTGTCCGCAAGACGCACTTATATCACTTCCAAGCTCACGTCTTACGGTTGCATTTATTCCCATGGAAATAAGTGTGTTCTGAAACATCTCTATCTGGGATTTTGTGCCCTTTTCAAAGCCTCGCTCCTTAACCTTATTAACAGGTATCAAATTGACATGGCATAGCATTCCTTTTAACAGTTTTGCAAGCCCTATTGCATTTTCCTTTGAATCATTCACACCTGAAATAAGAGAATATTCAAAACTAATTCTTCTTGTCGTAGTATCAATATAATCACGGCAAGCTTTTATAAGCTTTTCAATATTATATTTGTGGTTAATCGGCATTATTGAATTTCTTATCTCGTCATTTGGCGCGTGGAGTGAAACAGACAATGTAATAGGCAGTTTTTCCTCTGCCAGAGCATAAATTCTGTCAACCACACCGCAGGTAGATAATGAAATATGTCTGTAGCCGATATTAAGTCCCGCCTCATTATTTACATTATGAAGAAACTTAATCATATTATCGTAATTATCAAGAGGCTCACCTATGCCCATCATAACGATATTACTTATTCTCTCGCCAATATCCTTCTGGGCA
>JAZROS010000241.1:0-5427 GCA_045648825.1 Clostridia bacterium
GCCTTAATTTCCTTAACTGCCTTTTCAACGTCCATAGTTACAGTACCTGCCTTCGGAGACGGCATCAAGCCCTTAGGACCTAAAACCTTACCCAAACGACCTACAACACCCATCATATCGGGTGTAGCAACTACTACGTCAAAGTCGAACCAGTTTTCGCCCTGAATCTTTGATACAAGCTCCATCTCGCCAACATAGTCAGCACCTGCAGCCTGTGCTTCCTCAGCCTTTGCACCCTTTGCAAATACAAGTACCTTAGAAGTTTTACCTGTACCGTGCGGAAGTACAATAGCACCTCTGACCTGCTGGTCAGCGTGTCTTGAGTCAACGCCGAGCTTAACGTGAAGCTCAACAGTCTCGTCAAACTTTGCCTTAGAAGTCTTTATAGCGAGGTCTAATGCCTCTGCCGGGTCGTACAATTTAGTTTTGTCAACCAATTTTACGCTTTCCTGATATTTTTTTCCTCTAAACATCTTATTTCCTCCCTTTGTGGTCAATCAAGGCTTTTAAGCCTCTCCCACTTTATTCACTTTATCAATCTCCAATAAGGATACCCATACTTCTTGCAGTACCTGCAATCATGCTCATAGCTGCCTCTACGCTTGCTGCGTTAAGGTCAGGCATCTTCTGCTCAGCAATCGCACGAAGGTCTGCCTGTGAAAGAGTTGCAACCTTTGTCTTGTTGGGGACACCGGAAGCCTTTTCAATCTTACAAGCCTTCTTGATAAGAACTGCCGCAGGGGGAGTCTTGGTGATAAAGCTGAAGGAACGGTCTGCGTAAACCGTAATTACAACAGGAATAATAAGTCCTGCGTCCTTAGCTGTCTTCTCGTTGAATTCCTTGGTAAACTGCATGATGTTAACACCGTGCTGACCAAGTGCAGGACCTACAGGGGGAGCCGGTGTAGCTTTACCTGCCGGAATCTGCAATTTGATGTAACCTGCTATTTTCTGTGCCATATTTGGCCACCTCCTAAAAATTTGGGACAATAGCTTATCCCATTGTGGTAAATGCGGATATTCTTAAAATACCCTCCCACTGTTTCCAGAGGGATATATATCAACGCATAAATGCGATGATAACTAAAGTTTAGCCGAGCATCTTAACCTGACCGAAGTCTACTTCAGCCGGTGTTTCGCGCCCGAACATTGCTACCATAACGGTAATCTTTCTTCTTTCATTGTCGATTTCGGAAATCTTGCCCGAGAAGCCTTCCATCGGACCTGATGTGATTTCCACACTTTCGCCGACTTCCATGCCAATTCCCTTGTGGCGTACCGTTTCAACACCCATTTTGGCAACCTCTTCATCTGAGAGGGGAACGGGCTTTGAGCCGGGACCTACAAAACCGGTAACTCCGCGTGTGTTGCGGACAACATACCATGACTCATCGTTCATAATCATCTTGATTACTACATAGCCGGGGAAAACCTTGCGTTTTACAATCTTTTCTTCGCCGTTCTTTTCCTCAACTACATCCTCGAGAGGAACCTCAATCTTCTGAATGAGATTTTCTATACCACGGTTTTCTACCGATTTTTCGATATTGGCTTTAACCTTGTTCTCATAGCCGGAATATGTGTGTGCGACATACCATTTAGCTTCGTCTGCCATATTAACACCTCATCTCCTTCGATTAAGCGAACAGTGAGGTCAACATCTGGAACAGTTTTCCAAAACCAAGATCGAGCACCGAAAGAATTACGGTTACGATTATGATAAATACAAGAATTATAAGAGTATTGTGAACAAGCTGTTCCTTAGAGGGCCAGGTTACCTTTTTAAGCTCCGACTTAGCCTCACGGAAAAATCTTACAAGACTCTTTCTCTGTTTTACGTTGCCGTTATTTGTTTCAGACATCTTTTAACCCTCCCGAAAATTATTTAGTTTCCTTGTGAAGAGTGTGCTTCCTGCAGAATCTGCAATACTTGTTCATTTCTAAACGGTCCGGGTCATTCTTCTTATTCTTCATAGTATTGTAGTTTCTCTGCTTACACTCTGAACACGCCAATGTGATTTTTACTCTCATTTCCGTACACCTCCGTAACATATCAATTCAACGAACAGCTTTATTTTCTTATATGCAAAAAAAAAGAAGCTATTTCTAAGCTTTATAATTATATCACTACCTATATAGCTTGTCAAGCTTTTTTTACAATTTTTTTTCTTGGTAGAGTTTTTACATTATTATATTAGTTGCTATCCAACTTGGTATAAACAAAAGTTGACTTTATACAGAAAACCTGCCTTAACACAGGGGGTTCTTACGGGGGACGAGAGTCCCCCTAAGCAGTTTAGGGGTTTGGGGGAATCTGACCCCCAACAGTTTTGCGCTACTTTTGCTGCCAAAAGTAGCTACAGTGGTAAATATCAAAATAAAGGTACAAAGCATAAAAGATGTTCTTTCTGCTATATAAAAAATAATAAAAAACACAAAAAACTATGGACAATAATTCCAAAATGGGTTATAATAATAGATGCGAAACACTTCTTTAGCGGATGCTGAACAAACAAAAGAATACTCATTCTCCATATAATTCACGCTAAATATGGCAAAAACGCATAGTTTAGTGTACGTGGATTTTATTGGGGTATGTTCATTATGTATTCATTTTTATTCAGTATCGTGGAGTGTTTCGCAAACAACCACAAGGCTGTGCGTTTTTCGGTGCATCGACTTTGGTTGATGCACTTTTTTAATGCACGGCGAAACATTCACCACATATCACATCTAAACGAAAAACACGGCTCATATTAAGCCGTGTTTTTTGTTTTGTTATACGTTTTTAGTAATGGAAACAATCTCAAAGTCGATTTTTCCTGCCGGTGATTCTACTGTAACAGTATCTCCCACCTTGTGTCCCATAAGAGCACTTCCTACGGGAGAATCCTGAGAAATCTTATTGTTTACGGGGTCTGTTTCTGTTGTAGTTACGATTGCATATGTTTCCTCGTCATCCTCGCCAACTTCGCGGATTACAACTGTTACTCCAAGACCTACTGTGTCATTTGCGATTTCAGAA
This sequence comes from Clostridia bacterium, assembly GCA_045648825.1. GTDB lineage: Bacteria > Bacillota > Clostridia > UBA1381 > UBA1381 > HGM11525. The sequence continues at coordinate 3,026 of JAZROS010000241.1, forward strand.
TCGTCAATTACGCGTGCATATTTGAGCATATTTACAATGGTGTTGATGCGTGATTCTACTTCTGCCTGTTCATTCTTAGCCTCGTCATACTCAGCATTTTCCGAAAGGTCGCCAAAGGAACGTGCTTCCTTGATTTTTTCAGAAACCTCTTTACGCTTTTCTGTTTTGAGGTATTCAAGCTCCTCACGAAGCTTTGCCATTCCATCCTTGGTCAGAACTATTTCTTTGTTTTCAACCATTACGACATATCCTCTCTGTAAATTTTCCTATCTATTATATCACTTTTTTTAGTATTGTCAACAGTAATTTTTTGGAACATCAATATCCAAAAACTCCGCTTAAGCTGTCATCGTCCTTTATCCAGTCCTCTACGTTGATAACTCTGTATTCATTTTCGGTATCACGGATAACGACCTCCAAAATACCTGCATTGATAACCATTCTTTTACACATTGCACAGCAACAGCTGTTGGCAACAATGGAGCCGTCGGAAGCCTCTAAGCCAACTAAATACAAGGTTGCACCGAGCATATCACGTCTTGATGCGGAAATAATAGCATTTGCCTCTGCGTGTACACTTCGGCAGATTTCGTATCTTTCGCCGCGGGGGATATTAAGCTCCTGTCTGATACAGGTGCCGAGGTCGGAGCAATTTTTTCTGCCTCTGGGTGCGCCGACGTAGCCTGTGGATACGATTTCGTCGTTATTTACTATTATGGCGCCGTAGTTACGTCTTAAGCACGTGCCGCGTTCTGCAACGGTCTGCGCAATATCAAGATAGTAATTTTTTTTATCACGTCTTTGCATATGTAACATCTCCTTTGTTTGTATTTATATGTATAAAACTTATGATGCTTGTCTTAAATTCACTCTCATTATAATACAATAAATGAGGAATTTTGTCAACATATTCGTTTCCTGTGAAAAAAGAGGCTGTATTAAACAGCCTCCTAAATTTATTTCTTTAAAGCGATTGCTTCTTTTGCATTTTTTGCAATATTTTCGGGAGTAAGGCCGTAAGCCTTGAAAAGCTCAGCAGGCTTACCTGATTTGCCGAAACGGTCTGTGCCGACAATCTTGACGGGGCAGGGAGCGTTTGCGCAAACAACCTCTGTTACTGCACTTCCCAAACCGCCCATAATGTAATGCTCCTCAGCAGTTACAATAGCGCCTGTTTCTTTGGAAGCCTTTGTGATGATTTCTTCATCAATCGGCTTTATTGTGTGGATATTTACAACTCTTGCCGAAATACCCTCATCTGCCAAAAGCTCACGGGCTTTAAGAGCCATCTCAACCATAAGACCTGTCGCAACTATTGTTACATCCTTGCCGTCTTTAAGCTCTACGCCCTTGCCAAGCTCGAATTTGTAGTCCTCGCCGTTTACGTCTTCTACAGCAAGTCTGCCAAATCTCATATAAACGGGGCCGTCGTGGTCGATAGCTGCCTTTACCGCAAGACGTGCCTCAATATCGTCAGCGGGGTTAATAATAACCATATTAGGAATAGAACGCATAAGTGCAATATCCTCTAAGCACTGATGCGATGCACCGTCCTCGCCTACCGAGATACCTGCGTGAGTTGCACCGATTTTTACGTTTAAATTGGTGTAACCGATTGAGTTTCTTATCTGCTCAAACGCTCTGCCTGCTGCGAACATTGCAAAGCTTGACGCAAAAACTGTCTTTCCTGCTGCTGCAAGACCTGCTGCCACACTCATCATATTACCCTCGGCAATACCCATATTGAAAAAGCGCTCGGGATACTTTTTCATAAACACTTCGGTTTTTGTTGATTTGGATAAATCCGCATCTAACACTACTATATTTTCATCAGCGCCGAACTCTGCCAAAGCAGCGCCGTATGATTCTCTTGTTGCTTTTTTTGCCATATTACTTCTGCGCCTCCAAATCTGCAATAATTTTATCAAGCTCGGAAATCGCCTGATTATACTGCTCCTCGTTGGGAGCTGCACCATGCCAAGCGGGGTTGTTTTCCATAAAGGACACATTCTTACCCTTAACTGACTTCATAATAATTGCTGTCGGCTTGCCCTTGGTAGCTTTTGCCTCGGCAATCGCACTTTCGAGCTTGTCAAAGTCGTGAGCATCTGTAACAATAACGTGCCAGCCGAATGCCTCAAACTTTTTATCAATCGGAGTCGGGTTCATAACCTTAGTAACATCTCCGTCAATCTGCAATCCGTTAAAGTCTATAAATGCAGTGAGGTTGTCCAATTTATAGTGAGCGGCGAACATTGCCTGCTCCCAGACCTGACCTTCTTCCAACTCGCCGTCGCCAAGAACTGTATAAGGCCTGTAGTCCTTGTTGTCAAGCTTTGCAGCAAGTGCCATACCACCTGCAGCCGAAACACCTTGTCCCAAAGAACCTGTTGACATATCAA
>JAZROS010000242.1:0-4049 GCA_045648825.1 Clostridia bacterium
AGCATATTTATAATTCTCGACGAATCCGGCTCAGCACCGTCTTCAAATGCCGTATATATATAACCTGCAAGCTTTATAAGTGTTGGTGTAGAATATTCATTTGCTTTTACCTCATTACTTATAACCTTGTAGAGTTTTTTGCTCTTGGTGCATAAGCTTAGTAAAAGGATTTCTGTTTCCTCAAGTTTTGATGCGTTACGTTTATGCGTTGCATCAACACTGATTGCAGGCGGTCTTTGTATCCTATCCTTTTCTTTTTTGTACTCAACCGCCTTCTTTTTATGTTCGGCATAAATCGCATCAACACTTATGCCGCTTTCCTTAGAAATCCTTTTTATATATGCGTCAACCTCAATATCATCACGTACACCCTTCAAAGAATCAACTGCAGATGAAACATAACCTATCTTTCCCTCTTCTGTATCAAGATTAAAGCTGCGTCGGGCATTCTTTATCAGATAATCACTTGATGCCGGAGCTTTATTAACAAGGCTCCTGAACATCTCAACACCGTTAATTTTTATGTATTCGTCAGGGTCTTTTGCTCCGTGCATTTCAACAACTCTTGCTTTGCCGCCGACAGAATTGATTATATCAATAGCACGCCTTGTAGCAGCTTGTCCCGCATCATCAGAATCATAGCAAATCAGAATTTCGTTACAATATTTCATAAGAAGCTTGGCTTGATTTTCTGTAAGTGCAGTTCCTAATGTTGCAACAACATTGGTTATTCCTGCCTGATACACGGATATTACATCCATATAGCCCTCGCAAAGGATGAGCTTACCGTCATTTGTCTTCTTTGCAAGATTAAGAGAAAACAAACTTCTACCCTTATCAAAGACAGGTGATGAAGTTGTATTGAGGTACTTTGGTTTAGCGTCTGTAAGCACTCTTCCGCCAAAGCCTATAACATTGCCTCTAAGGTCAATTATCGGAAAAATTACTCTGCCTCTGAAAAAGTCATATATTTTTCCGTTCTTCTGCCCTATTACCTGTGCATCCAAAAGCTCCTGATCTGAATATCCCTTACCTCGTAAATATCCCAGTAAAGCATCATATTTATCAGGTGCATAACCAAGGCCGTATTTTGTTATTGTTTGTGGTAATATCTTTCGATTGTAAAAATACTCAAGTCCAGCCTTCCCCTCAGGCGTCTTTGTAAGTGTGTCATAGAAAAAACGGGCAGAGAGCTTATTTATTTCGTAAATACGCTGTTTTTGACGGTATTTAGCATCATCCTTGGCAATATCTCCGTCTTCCGGAAGAATAATACCTGCACGGTCTGCAAGGAGTTTTAGCGATTCTACAAAGTCAAGGCCTTCAATTCTCATTACAAACTGCATTAAACCTCCGCCTGCACCGCAGCCAAAACAGTGGAACACCTGCTTATCACGGTTTACGTGAAATGAAGGACTTTTTTCCTTGTGAAACGGACAAAGACCTGTATAATCACGCCCTGACTGCTTTAACCTGACGTATTGTGATATATAGTCAACTATATCATTTTCGCCGATAACCTCATTTATCAGCTGATCGCTGTATCTTGGCAAGTGTTCTCACCTCTCTCCTATCTATTACATTCGACAAACTTTCAAAAATTCCTTTAATTTCAACCTATTTTTTTCGACACTTAGTTTTAATGTTACCAATTATTATAAAATTATTCCATTGTAAGATATTTAAGGATAGCATTAGCAAGACTTTCACATTGGTTTATTGCATATGTATCCTCATTGGCAGGTCTTTGAGCTGACACTCCAAAATGTCCCATTCCAAGCTCGCTGCCATTACCTACAACAACCATACCTGATACTAATGCGGCACTCTGTATGTGCTCAGCAGTACGTTCCTGTCCGCCATATTTTGTAGCACCTACAGTTACAGTTGCCATAGGTTTTCCAAGCCATGCTTTAGATGCTCTCATTGCTCTTGTTTTATCAAAAAACGCTTTCATTTGCGCACTCATCGAGCCAAAATATACAGGTGAGCCGAAAATAACAAAGTCAGCTTCTTGAACCTTTTTAAAAAGAGTGTCAAGTAAAGTATTCTTATAACAAGCTTTTTGACAGGGTGTTTGACACGATACGCAAAAAGGAATATTTGCACTACTTACTGCTTCGTGAACAGATGCAATTTCAAATTTTGCACCGCTATTTTTAAGATGTTTTCCGATCTCACTTAAAAGAAATGAAGTATTCCCTTCATTATTATGGCTGCCGTTTAAAGCTAAAATATACATAATATACTCCTTTCATTTGCCAAAAACAGACAAAACCGTATCTCACAGCTTTGTCTGTTGGCTTTAGTTCAACTCTACCTTACCTATTATACTGTTAATATCGTCAATATTATGACGGGTCATATAATCAGAAATATAGTCTTTAACTTCATAAATCATCTTAGGATTTACAAAAAGTCCAGTGCCGAGTGCAACAAGTGATGCACCTGCAAGCATAAATTCAATAACGTCTCTGCCGTTCATAACACCGCCCATACCAATCAACGGGAGCTTAACGGCATTAGAAACCTGATGTACCATTCTTATCGCTACTGGTCTTACACAAGGGCCTGACAAGCCGCCCATATTATTTGCAAGTACAGGCTTTCTTGACTCCACATCTATTACCATACCCAGCAGCGTGTTAATTAACGAAAGTCCGTCCGCGCCGCCACTTTCAGCAGCTTTAGCAATATCTGTAATTGATGTTACATTCGGTGAAAGCTTAACCACCAATGGCTTTTGGCAGTGTTTCTTTACCTCTGATGTAAGGTGCTCTACTGTGGCAGGATCCGTACCAAATGCTAATCCGCCCTGCTTTACGTTAGGGCAGGAAATATTCATCTCTATTATAGCCGCATCTGTATTTGAAAGAATTTCTGCCATTTCGCAGTATTCTTCAACTGTATTGCCGGACATATTTGCTATAACGTGAGTATCTAATTTAGCAAGCTCGGGCATTATATACTCACCGAAAACTTCTACACCTGGATTTTGAAGACCTACGCTATTTAATATACCTGATGGCGTTTCAGCAATTCTGGGCGGTGGATTTCCCGCTCTGCCGTGTCTTGTAAGACCCTTAGCAGAAAAACCTCCATATTCCGAAAGGTCAGCATACTGACCGTATTCGGCACCAAAACCAAAGGTTCCGGATGCAGTTACGATTGGGTTTTTAAATTCAATTCCGCAAAAATTTATCTTGGTATTCATATCAAAGCTTTACCTCACTTGAATTAAACACAGGTCCGTCTTTACATACTCGTCTGTATTTATAATTTCCCTCAAACAATGTCTCACAGCTGCATACAAGACACGCACCTATTCCGCAGCCCATTCTTTGCTCCAAAGATATACGGCAAGGAATATTTCTCTTTTCAGCAATATTCTTAATTGCTTTAAGCATCGGTGTAGGGCCGCAAGAAAAAATTATATCACACGGATTGTTGTCAAGGTACTCTTCCATCATTGTTGCAGCATAACCGTTGTAGCCGTAGCTTCCGTCATCTGTCGATATATGTGTGTTTGCAATTTTGGAAAATTCATCTTCCATAACAACCCTGTCCTTGCTTCTGAAACCGAGGAATACCTCAGGCTTTACCTTTACCATTTCATAAACCTTTGCTAACTTATATAGCGGAAACACGCCAATACCTCCGCCTATAATAACAGGGTTATTATATTGCTTATCAATAAAGCCGTTCCCGAGGGGACCCATAATATCAATGTCATCGCCGACCTTCATTTTAGAAAGTTCTAAAGTACCCTCACCTTTAACCTCAAATATAAATCTAAGCTTATCATCATAGGTATCACAAATGCTTATTGGTCTTCTCAAAAAAACCTTATCACCGCAGAGAACGTGAAGAAATTGTCCCGGTATAGCATTCTTTGCAATTTCCGGGGCAATAACCGTAAAATCAAAAATACCTTCTGCAATTTCTGTCTTCTTTTCTAATTTACACAGATAGTTTGTTTCCATAAATATCCCTTTCAATTAAAGTATGGAGCAAAGCTCTTCCTTCATTCTTATAGCTTCTTTTCTTGC
>JAZROS010000243.1:0-7425 GCA_045648825.1 Clostridia bacterium
CCTGCCATAACGGTAATTTGCTCACCGCCGATGGTGGTATTTCCAACAGAAATAATACTCTGCTCCTTTTGAAGCTCTCTTCCCGCAAGCTTATAAGGCTTCATAATGGGCACAATGTTTTCAACACCGTTCATCATCAGAAGCTGATTCATACTAAGTCTGCGTTTGTCGCCGATAGCGCCTATAACCGTCTTTGTTTCACCATATATAGGATGCGTCTGAAACCCAAAATCAGCAAGACGGCGTTCCATTGCCTCTATATCAGCTTTCGTCGCATTATTTCGCATTATTATAATCATAAGTAACCGTCCTCTCAATAAAAGGATAGGAATATTTTATCACCAAAGCCAAGAATAATCAATGATTTTTATTAAAATTATCAAATAATCCTATTTACTCTTAACATAATAAGCTCTTAGCGCATTTATAACGGTAATTACACAAAGTCCAACATCTGCAAAAATGGCAGGCCACATACCTCCTGCACCAAGGGCAGAAACAAGCATTACCGCAAACTTTATCCCAACCGAGAGAATAATATTCTCCCTTGCAATCGCCATAACTCTTCTTGCCAGTAAAATCGCCGCCGGTATGTGCATAAGCTCATCACCCATTATAACTACATCTGCCGCCTCAATCGCGGCATCTGAGCCAATACCGCCCATTGCTGCACCAACCGACGCCGCAGCAAGAGCTGGTGCATCATTTATGCCATCACCGACAAAAAGAATACCCCCGCCCTTTAGCAGATTTTCTATATGCCGAGCCTTCTCGACCGGCATAAGCTCTGCATATACACTCTCTATACCAACCCGAGCCGCTACATTGCGAGCAGTTTGTTCGTTGTCGCCGCTTAGCATTACCGTTGATATTCCCATTTTTGAAAGCTTTTTAACAGCAGAGAGAGAGGTAGGCTTTATCTCATCACCAAATCCGATATAGCCAAGACATTTTCCGTCAGAAGCAATATAAATCGCACTCCCAGTGCTGCGGTTAATAATTTCTATCTTTTCTTCAGCGAAAAGCTTTTCGCTCCCGACCACTATATTTCTGCCGTCAATCACAGCTTTAATACCACGTGCGGAAAGCTCTGTTATGCTTGAAATTCTGCCCCTTTCGATTTCCCTGCCGTAAGCCTCCTTCACCGCAACAGCAATAGGGTGATTAGAGTCGCTTTCTGCGTATGCTGCAAACTCTAAAACCTCAGCTTTTGAACCGTTTACACGAATTTCTGTAAGCTTTGGAATTCCTACCGTAATTGTTCCCGTCTTATCAAAGGCAACAGTTTTTACCTTTGAAAGCTTTTCGAGCGCAAGTCCATTTTTAATAAGGACACCTATTTTAGATGCACCGCCTATCCCCGCAAAAAAGGTCAGCGGAACAGAAACCACCAGTGCGCACGGGCAGGATATAACAAGAAAGCTTAATGCTCTTTCTACCCATACCGAGAAGCTGCCAAGATTTAACAGCGGCGGTAAAAGTGCCACCAGAGCCGCAAGAATTACCACAATAGGTGTATATATTTTTGCAAAGGACGTTATAAACCTTTCTGCACCCGATTTCTTTTCATTTGCTTCTTCTGCGAGGTGAAGTATTCTTGAAAGCATAGTGTCGCCAAATTCTTTTTGCGTTTCAATTTCCAGACTACCGTCGGTGCTTATCATTCCTGCAAAAACCTCATCGCCAGCCTCGGCATATCTCGGCAGATTTTCGCCTGTAAGTGATGAGGTGTCTATCATAGCCGCACCCTTTTTAATAACACCATCAACAGGAATACGTTCACCTGCACCTACCAATACAACTGTACCCACCTCTATATCCTGACAATATGCCGTTTTTTCGCCGAACTCTGTCAATATTCTTGCTGTATCGGGACGGACATCTGTAAGAGCAGCTATCGAGCTTTTAGTCTTTTCCACCGCATTGTCTGCCAAAAGCTCGCCAACCTGATAGAACATCATAACCGCCGCAGCTTCGATATATTCGCCCAAAGCAAATGCACCAAGCGCAGCAACCGTCATCAAAAAATGCTCATCTAACGGCTTCAGCTTAATAATATTTTTAATCGCTTTTAAAAGCACATCATATCCCAGAACAAGATAAGCAGCTGCAAAAAGCAAAACCTCCCATACCCCACTTAGAAATACACCTGCCACAGCCAGCAAAAAACCCGCTATAAGCCTTATGCCAAGTAGTTTAGCACCACTATTATGACCACACGAGCAACTACTTTCTACGCAATGTCCGCATCCGCAATCCGACATAATATATACCTCCCTCAACTCATACATTTGAATATCTGTTCATATATTCATTATACTCTCTGTTTCTGATTTTGTCAACGACAAGACAGGAAAATATGAACAAAAAATAAAATCTTTTTTTAAACAGTTGCAAAGTTCGGTATTATATAGTAAAATATATAGTGATTTGGTGTGCTCTATTTAAAAAAGCATTATAAGGAAGGTATAAATATGCGAATAATTGCGGCAACAAAGAACAAGGGAAAGATACGCGAGATTGCCGAGATTTTAGGCGAGCTTGATATTGAAGTTATTTCTCAGGCAGATGCAGGTATAGATGTTGAAATTCTTGAAACGGGTACAACCTTTGTTGAGAATGCCAGAATTAAAGCCCAAGCGGTTTCACTTCTGTACGACGAGGCTGTTTTAGCTGATGATTCGGGGCTTTGTGTAGACGCTTTAGACGGTGCTCCCGGAGTATTTTCAGCAAGATATTCGGGCGAAAATGCAACCGACTCCGAAAATACACAAAAACTGCTTAGTGCATTATCAGGAGTAACAAACAGAGATGCTTATTTTGAGTCGGCTATAGTTCTAATCTTCCCAGATGGTCGCGAGCTTTGTGCAAGCGGACGCGTGGCGGGAAGAATTACAACAGAGCCATACGGCTCAGGCGGGTTTGGTTATGACCCCGTGTTTTTCTCGACCGAACTCGGCAAAACCTTCGGTGAGGCAACAGACGAAGAAAAAAACAAGGTAAGCCATAGAGCAAGAGCGTTAAAAGAACTTTTTGAGCTTTTGAAGACGGAATAAAACATATGATATGAAAGGAAAATTTATATGGACGTTTTTTGCGAATATATTGTTACCAAGAAAAAGGATCTACTTGATTATCTCTTAATTTTTTCTATTGCGGCACCAGTTATTATTTTAACATGCATACTAGTGTTACTTATGCTGGTATTCAGACCATTTGCAACCATTATTCTGTTTTTGATAGTTGGTATTTGGTGGGGCGGCGTACAGCTTATAAAAGGACGCAGCATTGAATATGAGTATATACTCACAAACAACGAGCTTGATATCGACAAAATTGTCGCAAAAAGCCGCAGAAAGAGAGTGTGTTCTATCGATTTTAATCATATAGAGCTTTGTGCAAGTATTTCTGACCCAACCTTTACTCATATCTACAATAACTCCGGCGAAAAAACTGTTAAAAATCTCGCCGGTGATATTAACGCAGATAACGTCTACTTTGTAGACTATTCAAATGAAGCACAGCAGATGCGTGTTATCTTCCAGCCCGGCAAGCGTATGCTCGAGGGTATAAAGAAGGCTAATATGCGTTTTGTCAACGTCAAAGAGGGCGACCTATGATATTGGGAGTCGGCTGTGATATAATCGAAATAAGCCGTATTGAAAAGGCAATCGAAAAAGAAAATTTCCTGACTCATTGCTTTACCGAAAGGGAAATTGAATATTTCAATATGAAACACAACCGCGCTGAATCAATAGCTGCAGGCTTTGCCGCAAAAGAGGCAGTTTCCAAGGCACTCGGCACAGGTATTTCGGGTTTTTCTCTTACGGATATTGAGATATTGCACAAGGAAAACGGCAGACCGTATGTAAATTTAACAGGCGGTGCTTTGAAAATAGCAGATAACCTTGGCGGAAAAGTCAGCATAAGTATGTCTCACTCTAAAGATATTGCAATGGCTTATGCTGTTTTGGACTCTTTTTAAAATATAAGGGGTGGTAATATGGAACGCAAGTCGGTTAATATCGGTGCACCGCATATATGCACCGCCGCTGAAATGCGGACTATGGATAGAATGTCGATAGAAGCTGTCAGCATAGACGGCTTGGTTCTTATGGAAAATGCAGCACTCGCGTGCGTTAGTGTTCTCGCCAGCCGTTTCGATATTAAACATACAAGCTTTGCCGTATTTTGCGGCAAGGGTAATAACGGTGGCGACGGCTTCGCAATAGCCCGCCACCTTTTTAACAAGGGTGCAGAAGTCGTGGTATATCTAACCTCAGGCTCTATCTTTGAAGGCGACGCACTTACTAACTACCGTATAATACGTTCTTTGGGTGTTACCATTATTGAGCTTGATAATATTGAATATCTAAAAGGCTTTATTAAAAGTGCCGACTGTGTTATTGACGCAATCTTAGGCACAGGAATTTCGGGCGCACCGCACGGTATGGCAGCATATGCCATCGAGGCAATAAATGAATATGCCGAGTTTGTGCTGTCGGTAGATGTACCTTCGGGCATAAATTCTGACAACGGCGATGTAAGAGGCGACGCAGTAAAAGCTGACATTACCGTAACATTTGCCGCATATAAAAGAGGAATGTTCCTCTACCCCGCCGCAGATTATGTTGGCGAGATTATACTTAAAGATATATCAATACCTAAGTTCATAGAAGACACCAACGGCGGAAGATGCTTCCTTTCAACCTTTGAAGGTGTAAAAAGTGTATATCCGAAAAGGAAGGACAACTCCCATAAGGGCGACTACGGCAAGATTATGATAATCGGCGGCTCTGTAGGTATGGCAGGAGCCGTTGCAATGTCGGCAAAGGCGGCTCTTAAATGCGGAGCAGGACTGATAACAGCCGCAGTACCTACTTCGATAAATAACATAATTCAGGAAAAGATAGACGAGGTAATGACCATTCCTCTGCCGGAAGATGGTGGCAGGATTGCCAAAAGTGCTGCAGAGCGCTTAGCAAGACGTGCCAATGTATGCGATGCGGTTTTATTCGGTCCGGGACTTGGCAGAAGCGACAACTTAACAGAGTTTACGGAGGAATTCCTTCCGCTTTTGACCGTTCCTACCGTAATTGATGCAGACGGTTTGTATGCCGTATCAAAGCTTCCCGACCTTCTTTCTAATTGTCGTGCAGAGATTATTATGACACCTCATTCACACGAAATGGGATACCTTACAGGCAAGACCGCAGAAGACGTAGAAAAGGACAGATTTGGTGTAGCATCAAGCTATGCCGCAAAAAATGGAATAACACTAATTCTTAAAGGTCATCATACTATAATAACAGCACCTGACGCAGATATTACGGTTAATGCAACCGGCAACTCCGGTATGGCAGGCGCAGGAAGCGGCGATGTGCTGTCAGGCATTATAACAGCACTTGTTGCAAGGGGTATGCTGCCATATGATGCAGCAGTAAGCGCAGTATATCTGCACGGCTTAGCAGGCGATTTTGCAGCAGAAAAGCTGGGAAAAGATGCTATGTGTGCAGGGGATATTATAAATGCTCTACCCCATATATTACCTGTGGAAAACTAACCACGGATATGCTATAATAAGAGAGGAATTGACACTACATTGAACAGAACATGGGCAGAAATCAATCTTGACGCCTTGGCGTTTAATATGCGTTCAATACGCAAAACAACTAAAGATACTGCGATGATAACAGCTGTAGTAAAGGCTGATGCCTACGGACACGGTGTATGCGAGGTGTCCAAAGTATTGTTGGAAAATGGCGCAGACCGTCTGGCTGTCGCTTGTGTTGCAGAAGCCAAGCAGTTAAGGCGTGCAGGCTTTGATGTACCGATACTGATTTTAGGTGCAACCGAGCCCTTTGAGGCTGAGGAGTTAGTAGAAAACGACGTTATCGCCACTTGTTTTTCCTATCAGTCGGCAAAAGCACTCTCCGATGCAGCCAAAAACTGTGGCAAAACCGCCAAAATTCATATTAAGCTTGATACAGGAATGAGCAGGATAGGCTTTGTAGCAGGCGAAAATGATGATTTGGCAGTAGAAGAAATAAGGAAAATTTCAAAGCTTGATAATATAGAAATCGAGGGAATATTCTCTCATTTTTCAACCTCAGACGAGGCGGACAGCAGCTATACAATGCGTCAGCTCGACGTATTTTTAAAGTTCTGCGGCCGTCTTGAAACGGAGGGGATTTTCATCCCAATCCGCCACATAGCCAATTCGGCAGCTATAATGTCATACCCCGAAACACATCTGGATATGGTTCGTGCAGGGATTGTTTTGTACGGACTCTACCCTTCCAATGATGTGGATAAGTCCAAGATGCCTTTAATCCCTGTTATGTCGTTAAAATCACGCATAACAATGGTTAAGGAAAAACAGGCAGGCTGGGGTGTCAGCTATGGTAAGGATTACATAACCGAGGGCGTTACAAAAATCGCAACCGTGCCCGTTGGTTATGCAGACGGATACACTCGAAATATTGCTAAAAATGGCAAAATTTTGTTAAAAGACGGAACCGAGGCCAAAATTATAGGAAGAATTTGTATGGACCAATGTATGATTGATGTTACAAATGTCAATAATATCAATGCAGGTGATGAAGTAACACTTTTTTCAGCGGAAAAAATCACGGCAGACGATATTGCCAAATGGTCTGATACAATTAACTATGAAGTAGTTTGTCTGGTTTCTAAGCGTATCCCAAGAGTTTATATTGAGGGAGAAAAGACAGTTTCCGCTCGAAATTATATCGACGAGCTTTTATGAAATAATTAAACGGGGGGCTTGGTTGCTTTGTTACGGCTAAAACGCAGCGCACTGCATTGCAAAATTACTAAAAAGCGGCTCCTGTCATTGGATAAGAGAATTCGCCTTGCACGCGGTTACCGTCGTATGGCAGCTCTTAACAGCTTACTTGCAGAGGAGTCGGTTACTTCAGACAATGATGCGCTGACGGCAGGAGAGCAAAAACTGACGGAGTGTGAATGAAGTGATTGTAAAAAGAGGAGATATTTATTATGCGGATTTAAGTCCTGTTGTCGGCAGCGAACAGGGTGGCATCAGACCGGTTCTGATTGTCCAGAATGATGTCGGTAATAAATACAGCCCAACGGTAATTGCGGCGGCTATAACCTCGCAGATTAACAAAGCGAAAATGCCTACGCATATTGAACTTGCCGCAAAAGAATATGGTCTTAACAAAGATTCTGTCATTCTTTTGGAGCAAATCAGAACTATAGATAAAAAACGCTTGCGTGAAAAAATAGGACATTTGGATGATAGCCTTATGTCTACCGTAAACGAAGCACTTTTGATAAGCTTCGGACTCGGAAATTTTTAAATTTATTTACCTTTTAAAATCTATGACAGAGAAGCTTTTAGGAGGTAGAAGCGTATGAAAAATACTATTATAAAAAAAAGAT
>JAZROS010000244.1:0-3991 GCA_045648825.1 Clostridia bacterium
CTTTCAACAATAGATTGTTTTAGAAATCTTGGTATTGAAACTGAGATTTCAGGTACACATGTTGTTGTGCACGGAAATGGATTATACGGACTTAAAAAACCTGATAAAATCCTTTATACAGGAAATTCGGGAACTACTACAAGGCTTCTTTCGGGTATACTTGCAGGACAGAGCTTTGACAGTCAAATAACAGGAGATAGCTCTATATGCAAAAGACCTATGTCAAGAGTTGTAAAACCGCTTTCTATGATGGGTGCGAATATTGAGGGGGAATACTGCCCTCTTACAATCAGAGGCTCAAAGCTTACGGGAATAAAATACAATATGCCTGTTGCATCTGCGCAGGTTAAAACTGCAATTCTTTTGGCAGGACTCTATGCCGAGGGAGAAACTGAGGTAATTGAAACGGAAAAAAGCAGAGACCACACAGAACGTATGCTTTTGGCTATGGGTGCAGATATTACAGAGGACGGACTTTCGGTAAGGGTGAAAAAATGTGATAAGCTTTCCGGAATACACTTAAATGTTCCGGGCGATATTTCGTCGGCGGCATTTTTTATAGCTGCCGCAAGTATTATGAAAGGCTCGGAGCTGCTAATTAAGAATGTAGGTGTAAATCAAACAAGAACAGGAATCTTAGATGTTGCACGCAAAATGGGTGCTAATATAACAGAGCTAAATATGCGCAGTGAAAATAATGAGCCAGTGTGTGATTTGTTGGTGAAAAGTGCAGACTTAAATGGTGTACGCATTGATGGTGCTATAATTCCGAGACTTATTGATGAACTTCCTGTTATTGCAGTTATGGCACTTGCAGCAGAGGGTGAAACTGTGATTGCAGATGCGTCGGAATTAAAGGTGAAGGAAACAAACAGAATAACTGCAGTTTGCACAGAACTTAAAAAATGCGGAGCGGATATTCAAGAAACGGACGACGGTATGATAATAAGGGGAGGAAGAAAACTTACAGGTAGTCGCTTTTTAAGCTATGGCGATCACAGAATGGCAATGAGCCTTGCTGTTCTTGCTCAGCTGACAGAAGGTGAGTGCAGTATAGACGATATAAGCTGCTGCGGTATAAGTTACCCTGAATTCTTTAGTGATTTTTACAGTCTGGAGGATAAATAAATGGAGCTTAAGGAACATTATACAATAGAAGACCTTTTGGAAATAATGCGTATTTTAAGAGGCGAAAACGGTTGCCCGTGGGATAGAGAGCAGACTCACGAAAGCATAAAGAAAAATCTAATAGAGGAATGCTATGAGGCGATAGATGCATTTGACAGCGGAGATGACAGAGCTTTTTCGAATGAGCTTGGAGATGTATTATTGCAGGTTGTATTTCATGCCACAATCGCATCGGAGAGGAATAGCTTTGATTTTGATGATATTCTGTATGAACTGTGTACAAAGCTTATTACTAGGCATACACACGTTTTTGGTGAGGACAAGGCAGAGTCGGGGAAAGATGCACTTGATACTTGGGAAAGGAATAAGCAAAAGGAAAAGGTTAATAAAACTCACACACAATCGATACTTGATGTGCCGCACGGATTTCCAGCGTTGCTGCGTGCACAGAAGGTATCCAAAAAAGCGGCAGCAGCTGGTTTTGAGTGGGATAATATTGACGGTGTCATAGATAAAGTTGCAGAGGAGGCAAAGGAACTTCTTGCTGCAAAAACACAGGAAGAAAGAGAAGAGGAGTTTGGCGACCTCTTATTCACAATGGTTAATGTTGCAAGGCATATGGGAATAGATTCCGAAACTGCATTAGGAAAAGCTACGTCGAAATTTATCGACAGATTTTCACGTATGGAAAGTGCTGTGATAGCTGAAAACAAGACGCTTGACGAGCTTACACAAGCTCAAATGGACGCTTATTGGTGTAAAATTAAACAAAATACTGACAAAAAGTAGTTAAATTTGCTAAAAAATACAATAAATACTTGACAAGCTAATAGAAATAATGTACAATAAGCGAAGTAGATCAAGGGAAAGACCCTATTTTAATTAAATTTTTTAGGAGGATTTTAAAATGAACAAATCAGAATTGGTTGCAGCAGTTGCTGAAAAAGCAGCTCTTTCAAAGAAAGATGCTGAAAAGGCAGTAAACGCAGTAGTAGCAGCAGTTACAGACGCACTTGTAGACGGAGATAAGGTACAGCTCGTAGGCTTCGGTACTTTTGAAACAAGAGCAAGAGGTGCTAGAACAGGTAAGAACCCCAGAACAGGCGCAGCTATCAAAATCGCTGCTTCTAAGGTTCCCGCTTTCAAGGCTGGTAAGGCTCTTAAGGATGCTGTAAATAAATAAGTTTACAAATTAAGGAGTCCTCTTGAGAGGACTCCTGTTTTTTTATCGGAGGGGAAAATGAGATTAGATAAATACCTTAAAGTATCAAGATTGATAAAACGCAGAAGTGTAGCAAACGATGCTTGTGATGCGGAAAGGGTAAGTGTAAACGGCAGAGTGGTAAAAGCTTCCTACGATGTAAAGGTTGGCGATGTGCTTGAAATACGTATGGGAGAACGTGTTATTAAGGTAGAAGTTCTTGTAGTAACCGAGCACGCTCTTAAAAATGACGCACCCCTTATGTATAAGGTGCTTTCCTAATGGGAAAACAATCCAATTTTCAACCTTTCTTGATATGTAAATTTATGCAAATATACGATTTTTGAAAAAAATTAAAAAAATGTCAAAAAAATAACGTAATCCTCTTGTATATTTTTGGATTTTGAGTTAAAATATAGAGGTAAGCGTAATTTAACGCAAAATATATTAAAATGGAGGAATTTTAAAATGGCAGTTAAAGTTGCAATTAACGGTTTCGGACGAATTGGTCGTCTTGCATTCAGACAGATGTTCGGTGCAGAGGGTTATGAGATTGTTGCTATCAATGACCTTACAAAGCCTTCTATGCTTGCAGACCTTCTCAAGTATGACACAGCACAGGGTGGTTACTGTGGCAGAATAGGTGAGAACCTTCACACTGTTGAGGCTGATGACGAGGCTGGTACAATCACAGTTGACGGAAAGACTCTTAAGATTTACGCAATGGCGAACGCAGCTGAGCTTCTCTGGGGCGAGCTTGATGTAGACGTTGTACTTGAGTGTACAGGTTTCTACTGCTCAAAGGATAAGGCAATGGCTCACGTTAATGCTGGTGCTAAGAAGGTAGTTATTTCTGCTCCTGCAGGTAATGACCTTAAGACTATTGTTTACTCAGTAAACGAAAAGACACTTACAAAGGATGACCAGATTATTTCTGCTGCATCATGTACAACAAACTGCTTGGCTCCTATGGCAGATGCACTTAACAAGTATGCTCCCATTCAGTCAGGTATTATGTCAACAATCCACGCTTATACTGGCGACCAGATGATTCTTGACGGTCCCCACAGAAAGGGCGATATGAGAAGAGCAAGAGCTGGTGCTGCTAACATCGTTCCGAACTCAACAGGTGCTGCAAAGGCTATCGGCCTTGTTATCCCTGAGCTCAATGGTAAGCTTATCGGTTCTGCACAGAGAGTTCCTGTTCCTACAGGTTCTACAACAATCCTTACAGCTGTTGTTAAGGGCGACAATGTAACAGTTGACGGCATCAACGCAGCTATGAAGGCAGCAGCTTCTGAGTCATACGGCTACAACACAGACCCCATCGTTTCTTCTGACGTTATCGGTATGAAGTACGGTTCACTCTTTGATGCAACTCAGACAATGGTTTGCGAGATTGGTAATGGTCTTTACGAGGTTCAGGTTGTTTCTTGGTACGACAACGAGAATTCATACACAAGCCAGATGGTTAGAACAATTAAGTATTTTGCTGAATTGAACTAATTGAATTTTATATGGCGGTGCTTATATAGCACCGCCTTTTTTTGTTGATAAATTATATTGGTAATCAAGAAAGTCTCCTGAGGAATTGCAGGCAGTAAAACAGGCGGTTGCTAATATACAGGAGAAGGCAAAGAGTGGTGCGTTTGATGGTTTATC
>JAZROS010000245.1:0-9375 GCA_045648825.1 Clostridia bacterium
TTCTTCCATGCGTCCTTGATTTTTCCTGTGAAAATAAGAAAATAAACGCTGAAATTAACACCGAAAAGAATCATAAAAATACTTATAACATAATCAATATATGTGCTGTCATATGCAGCAATACTTGCATTTTTTATAGCAAAACCACCCGTGCCTGCAGTTGCAAAGGCTGTAACGATTGAGTCAAAAAGAGGCATTCCGCCTGCTAAAAGGAACACAACCTCCAAAAGTGTCAAAAACACATAAATAAGGTACAAAATGCGAGCGGTATTGCGTGTTTTAGAAACAATTTTGCTTGCCTTAGGACCTGGGGACTCGGCACGCATTATATACATATCCTTATTTTCACGGCTGGAGTTTATAGCAAGAATAAAAACGAGAACACCCATACCGCCTATCCAATGCGTAAAGCTTCGCCAGAAAAGTACTGAACGGGGGAGTGTTTCTATTTCGGTAAGGATTGTTGCGCCTGTTGTGGTAAAACCCGACACCGACTCAAACACCGCATCAAGAAATGACGGGATTGCACCCGAAAGGGTAAAAGCTACTGCACTGAACAGGGATATGAGAACCCAAGTCAAAGATACAATCAGAAATCCCTCGCCTATGTATAAGCTTTTTTGCTTTTTTGGTACCTTTGTTAGCCCAAAGCCTGCTACAAGCATTATTATCATTGGAAAAAGAAATGCAACCGCACAGCCGTCCTGATAAATAAAGCTGACCAAAATCGGCAAAGAAAACAACGCGCCTGTAATCAGCAAAATCCTGCCTACAATTCCGGCAACCAAACCGTAATTCATACAAAAGCCTCCATTATACAAATAACTGCGACAAATCGTCGAAGTGTGAGTTTTCTGCAACTACCATAACTCTGTCGCCTGCTTCCAAAGTGCTGTCGCCGTTGGGGATTATAAGTCTGTTTCCTTTGACGATGGCGCCAATGAGCACATTTTCTCTGAGGGATAAGTCCTTCAGCTTCCTGCCTATATAATCGCCCTCGTCGCCTACGCTAAACTCGAGCGCTTCTATACGTCCGCCTGCAAGCTTGTAAAGGGTAAGAACCTTACTGCCTTTTGCGTTTTCTTTTGCACGGACATAGGTGTTTACTATGTTTGCTGCTACGTCCTTAGGGGTTATGATGCTGTCAAGACCAAAACTGTCGATGATAGGAAGTAACATAGTGTTGTTGACCTTTGTGATAACCTTTTCCACGCCGTTTGCCTTTGCAAAAAGAGACACTATAATATTTTCCTCGTCAACACCTGTTAAGGATACCAAAGCATCGCAAGTTAATAGTCCTTCCTCCACAAGCACCTGATGATTAGTGCCGTCGGCGCAAATTACATCTGCTTTTGGAATGAGGTTATTTATTCTTTCACAGTTTGCCAAATCGTTGTCTATTATTTTAACTCTTATACCCGACTCACCCAAAAGCCTTGCTAAGTAAAAGCCCGTCGCACCGCAGCCGATAATCATAACAGAGCGAATTTTTGATGTAATTATGCCCGACTCTTTAAGGAATGCTGCAAGCTCGGAGTGTGCGGCGGTTAAGTTTATTTTGTCTCCGCTGCGAAGTATAAAATCACCATTAGGAATAACAATCTCGTCGCCTCTTTCAACCGAACAAATAAGAGCACTGCTTTTTATTTTCTTGCCGATTTCGCGAAGTGAGTGGTTAGAAAGTGCAGACTCCTCGGGTATACGCACCTCGGCCATTTCAACTCTGCCCTTTGCAAAGGTTTCAATCTTAGCGACGGCAGGGAATTTAAGCATACGTGAGATTTCTCTTGCAGCCTCAAGCTCGGGGTTAATCATAAGACTTATCCCCATCTCCTCGCGCATAAAGCCTGTCTGCTTGCGGTAGAGCGGATTTCTCACCCTTGCCACAACGTGCTTCGCGCCAAGCTTTTTTGCAAAAAGAGCCGACATCATATTCTTTTCGTCGGCTGCGGTCGTAGCAATAAAAATATCGGCACGTCCTGCACCTGCCTCTGTAAGAGTTTCTATATTCATTCCGTCGCCTATAAAACCTAAAACGTCATAATCCTCGACGATTTTATCAACAACTGCATCGCTTATGTCGATAACAGTTATATTGTGTTCTTCAAGCGAAAGCTGTTCGCATAATGTTCTACCGAACTTTCCGGCTCCCAATATTGTTATATCCATTTTTTATTCACCCTAATATATAAATTTCTTTTAGCCTAATTATATACCAATCGCCATTTATTGTCAACAAGACTTAGTACGTCTTAAAACTGTAATGCCTATTTCAGGACGGTTATAAAGTCTTGGAATAATCATTGGATTACCAAGCCCGCGGTTTACTATCATAGTTGTATTTTCGTAAGAGAAAACACCCGAGCAATAGGTGGGGAAAAATATTTGCTTGGAGTCAGCAAGACTTGATTTGGGAGGCATCAGACCGCCTATACCTGGGATGCGGAACTGTCCGCCGTGCATATGCCCTGCAAGTATCAGGTCAAAGCCTCTGTTTTTGATGCGGTCAAACTGATTGGCACGATGGAAAAGCAGTAACTTAAACCCGTCATATTCGGGAAGTGAGTCAAAGGACTCATTCAAATTTTTAACAATTATGTTGGTGGCTTTGCCGTAGGGGTCAGCTATGCCAAAAAGTCCGATTTCTCCGCCGTCTTTTGAAAGAGAAGTAAAGCGGTTATCCATAAGAACTGCACCCGATTCTTCGCAAAGTCTTATAAACTCATCAAAACGTGTGTTCCAGAGGTCGTGATTACCTGATACCATATACACGGGTGCAATAGCTGTAAGCTGTTTTATAAGTCGTACGGTAGGGAGAAAGGATTTGTCATTATCGTGAATCATATCGCCTGTTATAACAATAATATCAGGCTCTAAGCTCAAAATCTCATTTCTTAGTCCGGGAGCGGTGTCCGAGTGCAAGTCTGAAATATGTGCAATACGAAATCCGTCAAATTCCTCTGGCAAATTATTAAACTCCGGCTCGTAGTAGGTAACCTCAATGCGATTGTCAAGCCCCTTTGCCAATGCCAGTACCCCTGCACCGATTAGCGTTTTTGCAAGTAAATTCATTGCCCGTACACCCCTTATCTCTCTATTTAAGTTTATTTTACCATTATAAGCATAAAAAAACAAGACAGATATATTGTAATTTCTGCAAAAATGTGATAAAATATACTATGGATTTGTATTTGGAGCATCTCCATTTAATTGAGAGAGGAATCTTAAAAAATGGCAAATTATATAAGCAAAGAGGAAATGAGCCGTGTTTCTGGTTTTTATGAGCTTTTGCGCCGTGAGAATGCGGAGTTTGAGGCTATAAAAGGCAGACCAAGACGTGCATTGGTGGAAACTCACGGCTGTCAGCAGAATGAAAACGATTCTGAGCGGATACGCGGTATGCTAAAGGAAGCAGGCTTTGACTTTTGTACCGAGCTTAATGAAGCTGATTTGGTGGTGTTTAATACCTGTGCAGTAAGAGAGAATGCCGAGGATAAAATATTCGGAAGAATAGGTATTTTAAAGCATATTAAGGAAAAGGAAAACCCCGATATGACAATCGCTCTTTGCGGTTGTATGGTACAGCAGGAGCATATTGCCGAGAAAATCAAAAAGACACATAGGCAGGTTGATTTGGTATTCGGCCCTCACGCACTCTATCGTATGCCCGAGCTTTTGTATAACGCATACCAGAGCAAAAAGACGGTTATTGATATAGAAAATACCGACGGTGCGATTGCTGAGGATATTCCTGTGCTTCGCGATACCGACCATAAGGCGTGGGTGTCGGTTATGTATGGCTGTAACAACTTTTGTACATACTGTGTAGTGCCTTATGTAAGAGGCAGGGAGCGGAGCAGAAAGCCAGAGTGTATTATCGCCGAAATAAAGGAGCTGGCAAGAGACGGAGTTTGCGAAATTACACTTTTGGGACAGAATGTAAATTCCTACGGCAAGGATTTGGACGCGGATATTGACTTTGCCGAACTTTTGCGAATGGTAAACGATATTGACGGCATAGAGAGAATAAGATTTATGACCTCACACCCTAAGGACTTTGGGGACAGGCTCATTGATGCTATGGCAGAATGTGATAAGGTCTGCCCGCAGCTGCATCTTCCGTTTCAGGCAGGCAGCGACAAGGTTTTAGCTGATATGAACCGCCGTTATACGAGAGCGGAGTATTTGGAAAAGCTGAATAAGGCAAAGGCTCGTATTCAAGGCCTTGCAATAACAACCGATATTATAGTCGGATTTCCAACCGAAAGTCAGGAGGATTTTGAAGAAACGCTTACACTCTTAAAAGAGGCGGAGTTTGATATGATATTCTCGTTCATATACTCAAAAAGAGTGGGAACACCTGCTGCTAAGATGGAAAGCGTGCTTTCCGAGGAGCAAAAGCACAGGAATTTTGAACGTATGTTAGAGCTTCAAAATGAAATTTCGAGGAAGAAGAACGAGGCATATGTCGGCAAAATCTGCCGTGTCTTAGTTGACGGAGAAAGCAAAACCGACAAGGATATGTTAACCGGCAGAACAGATACCGGCAAGATAGTAAACTTCCCCGGCGACAGCTCATTAGAGGGTAAGTATGTTGAAATTGAGATAACAAAAGCACAGACTTGGAGCTTATATGGTACATTAGTATAAACAAAGAAAGGAAAAGAGAACAATGACACTTTTAGAAAAAGCACACGAACTTGGAGAAATGATACAGGAAAGCCCTGAAATGAAGGCACTTAAAGCTGCAGAGGCGGCTCAGGAGTCAGATTCTGAGGCACAGGAGCTTTTAAAGGCTTTTAACTTAAAGAGAATGAACCTTGTACGCGATATGCAGGCAGAGAAAATCACCCGTGAGGAAGCAACTAAATTAAACAGCGATGCTTTTTCCGAAATGGTAGAAAGCTCAGCTACAATCAAGGCTTACGTTGAGGCAAAAAAGGACTTTGATGCAGTTGTACAGCAGATTAACGGAATAATCAATTTCTATATAACAGGTCAGGACCCCAACTGCACACACGATTGCAGTACTTGCGGAGGCTGCCACTAATTAACAAGAGAAAGGCTGTGAGCCTTAATGGCAAAAGAAGAGTTAAGTCCAATGATGACAAGCTACCTCAGGACCAAGGAGGAGTATCCCGACTGCATACTTTTTTACCGTCTGGGCGACTTTTACGAAATGTTCTTTGATGATGCAATAACGGCATCAAGAGAGCTTGAGCTTACCTTGACAGGGAAATCGTGCGGTCTTTCTGAGCGTGCTCCGATGTGCGGAGTACCTCATCACAGTGCTGATATGTACATAGAAAGACTTGTCGCAAAAGGCTTTAAGGTTGCCGTATGTGAGCAGGTCGAGGACCCCAAAGAAGCAAAAGGACTTGTAAAAAGAGAGGTTGTACGTGTTATAACTGCAGGAACTCTCGTAGACGAGAATATGCTCGACGAGCGTGCCAACAACTACCTTTCCGCTTGCTGTTATGATGGTACATTCGGTATGGTTTTCTGTGATATTTCAACGGGCGAGGTTTTTTCCACCGAGGCAAAGGATGAGGCAGATGCAGTTGCCGAGTTTGCGAGATATATGCCCCGTGAGGTAATCTTAAATGATGGTGCGATGGCACGTCTTGGGGATAATTTAAGAAGCAGACTTTCCTGCGATTTGGAGCAAAAGGACCGAGGCTATTTTCTTGACACACAAATTGCAAGAGAGCACTTTGGCAGTGAGAAGATAGCTTTGCTATCTGATGCTGCAAAGTCGGCAGTTACAGGACTTTTAAACTATCTTGAGCATACACAGAAGAATAAGCTGGAGTTTATTAACTGTCTTACTGTTTATTCCATTACCGAATATATGGAAATAGACCCCCAATCCCGACGCAGTCTTGAAATCTGCGAGACTATGCGTGATAAATCAAAGAGAGGGTCTCTTTTGGGTGCGCTTGATATGACCAAGACATCTATGGGTGCAAGACGATTTCGCCAATGGCTCGAAAAGCCGCTTATGAACCCTATCGAAATAAACCGCCGTCTTTTCGGTGTGGATGAGCTTTATAAAAACGCAATGCTCCGAGGAGAGCTTACCCACGCTTTAGACGGAATTTACGATATTTCAAGAATACTTACAAGGGTGCTTTTAGGCTCAGTTTCGCCTCGTGATATGGCATCATTAAGAGAGTCTTTAAAAAGACTTCCCGAAGTTAAATATCTTTTAAGTGATGCAAAAACCGACATCCTCGCAGGTCTTTATACACGTCTTGACATTATGGAGGATATATCAGCTCTTTTAACAAGTGCGCTTGAAGAAAGCCCGTCAATCAGTGTTAAAGACGGAAAAGTTATAAAAAAAGGCTTTTCTGACGAGCTTGATGAGCTGAGGGATATTTTAGAAAACACAGATAAGCACATAAGGTCAAGTGAGGAATATGAACGTGAACGTACGGGCATTAAGACGCTCAAAATTTCTTATAACAAGGTTTTCGGCTACTATATCGAGGTTACAAAGCTTAATTCTGAAAGTGTACCTGACGATTATATCCGAAAGCAGACCTTGGTAAACAGCGAAAGATATATAACACCGCAGCTTAAAGAGCTTGAGGAGAAGATATTGAGTGCATCAGAGCAGAAATTCTCGCTTGAGAGTGAGATATTCCAAATGCTAAGATGTGAAGCTGCAAATGCGTCAGAAAGACTGAAAGTTGTGTGCGAGGTGATTTCCGACCTTGACGCACTCTGTTCTATGGCGAATGTTGCGGCTAAAAACAATTACGTTATGCCCGAAATCTGCCAAAACGGCGAGATTATCATAAAAGACGGCAGACACCCTGTTGTCGAGCGGATACAAAGGCAGTCGGTATTTGTGCCTAATGACACAACACTTGATAACGAAGACAACAGACTTCTTATCATAACGGGACCGAATATGGCAGGAAAATCAACATATATGAGACAGACTGCACTTATTACCCTTATGGCACAGGTAGGCTCATTTGTCCCTGCATCATATGCAAAAATAAGCATCACCGACAGAATTTTCACCCGTGTGGGTGCATCGGACGATATCTCTCAGGGACAGAGCACATTTATGCTCGAAATGAGCGAGGTTTCGCACATACTTGCCAATGCTACCAAAAATTCGCTCATTATTCTTGATGAAATAGGAAGAGGAACGTCTACCTTTGACGGACTTTCTATTGCGTGGGCTGTTTCGGAGTATGTGGCAAATAAACGTAAAATAGGTGCAAAAACACTTTTTGCAACCCATTATCACGAGCTTTGTGCTCTTGAGGGTATGGTAGACGGTGTTAAAAACTATTCAATCGCCGTTAAAAAGAGGGGCGATGATATTACATTCCTGAGGAAAATTGTCCGTGGCGGCACAGACGACAGCTTCGGTATCGAGGTTGCGGCTCTGGCAGGAGTACCTGCCGAGGTGGTAAAACGTGCCAAGGAAATACTAAAAAGCATAGAAAAGGACGGCGGCGAAAAACCTCAAGTGCAGGTGGAAGACATTTCAAATGAGACACAGTTCGGATTTGGTGAAATGGCGGCTTTGGAGCTTGCAGGCGAGCTTGCCAAGCTTGATGCAACCGTCTACACGCCTATCGAGGCGATGAATAAGCTATACGAGCTTTCGCAAAAGGCGAAGGAAATAATGTAACAGAAAGGAGTCTGCGGGATTTGGGAGTTATAAATGAGCTTTCGAAAGAAATATCCAATAAGATTGCTGCAGGTGAGGTTGTAGAAAGACCGTCATCTGTGGTAAAGGAGCTTGTTGAAAATGCGATTGACGCAGGTGCTAATGTTATTACCGTTGAGATAGAAAACGGCGGCACAGGCTTTATCCGTGTGTCCGATAATGGCTGCGGTATGACCGCTGATGATGCTCAAAAGTGCTTTCTGCGCCACGCAACAAGCAAGATAAAAACCGCAAGCGACCTTGATGCTATTTATACACTCGGCTTCCGCGGAGAAGCACTTTCTTCAATCGGTGCAGTTTGTGAGATTGAGCTTTTAACAAAACGGCCCAAGGACAGCATAGGAACAAGAATATGCTTTACGGGCGGAGAGCTTATAAAAAAAGAGGAGGCGGGAGGTGCCGACGGCACAACAATAGTTGTGAAAAATCTCTTTTTCAACACCCCTGCACGAATGAAGTTTCTTAAAAAGGACGCAACAGAAGCGGGCTATATAGCGGATATTATGACGAGATTTATACTTGCTCATCCTGAAATTTCCTTTAAGCTTACCAAGGACTCAAAGGAGGTTTACTACTCACCCGGCGTCAGTAGTCTTAAAAATGCACTTTACTGCGTCTACGGCAGAGAGTATGCCAAGGCGGTAATTGATGTCGACTACGAAATGGACGGTATAAAAATAAAAGGCGTTGCAGGAAAAAGCGAAACGGCGAGAGCGAACAGAGGGTATCAGAGCTTTTATGTAAATAAAAGATATATCAAAAGTCCGGCTATAACACGTGCAGTGGAAGAAGCTTATAAAAATCAGATAATGATAGGCAAGTTTCCGATGGCGGTGCTCAATATTGAGGTAAATCCTGCTGATATAGACATCAATGTACATCCTACCAAGCTTGAGGTTAAGTTTTCTGACGATTCTTTAGTATATCGTGCGGTTTATCACGGCGTAAAGAACGCTCTTTATTCTGTTTCTCAGGTGCCTGAGGTGGAAAGGCAGGAGCCTTCGCTTAAGCCGACACCGATTTTGCCTCGTGAGGCATCGGGCTGGCAGGATAATAAGACACCTACTCAAAGAGGCGGTTTTGTCCATTACGAAAGAAAAATGCCCGAGCCTTCGTTTACACCGATAAAGAGTGAAAAATATGTGCAGGAAACAACCACATTTACTCCAAGGGAAAGCTATGAGTATCTTGAAAACAAAAGGGAAACATCGGTTAGTATAGGCGATTCTCCAATAACCGAAATCAGAGAGCAAAAGGAAGTAGTTCGGGGAATTGAGTCTCTTCCCAGAAATTTCAAAATTGTAGGACAGCTTTTTGACACATATATTCTTATTGAACGCGATGACAGTCTTTTGATGATAGACCAACACGCTGCTCATGAACGGCTTAAGTATGAGGAATTGAAGGAACAGCTTGCAAAAAGAACGCCGACTCCCCAACGGCTTATTGCACCTGTTCCAGTAGAGCTTTCGCCCGCTGAGAAGGTTATGGCGAAGGAAAACATAGAAAAGCTTTTGGACCTTGGCTTTGAAATTGATGAGAAAAAGGGCGAAGTTTATATTACCGCAGTACCATCGCCGATGGATGAGGAGTCTATGGTTTCGGTTTTTGTAGAGCTTGTTACGGCGTTTGGCGATAACAAGCAGAATGTTATAGATGCGGCAAAGGAACGTCTTACA
>JAZROS010000246.1:0-23781 GCA_045648825.1 Clostridia bacterium
CCTCCTGCATATATTTGCCACGCTTTTTTACCAGTCTTACCGCATCGGCAAATTGGAGTGAGCCTGAACAAACGTGTGCAGTATACTCGCCAAGGCTCAGTCCTGCCACAACGTCGGGCTTTATGCCCTTTTCGGTAAGAACTGCCAAAGCTGCGGTACTCATAGTAACAACAGTCGGCTGAGTGTTCTCGGTTATCATAAGAGTGTCTGCATCACCGTTCCAGACCATCTCCTTTACATCAAAGCCGAGTGCATCGGAGGCAGTATTAAAAATATCATCTGCCGCTTTGAAATTTTCGCAAAGCTCTTTTCCCATTCCGACAGCCTGAGCTCCCTGTCCTGAAAATACAAATGCAAGCTTTCCCATATTGTTTCTCCTTATCCTATCTTTTCATTTATTTTCTCGGTCATATCTGTTATCCCGCTGAACAAATCACGGATAATGTCGGCACAAGGTTCGATTTTATTAACCATTGCCGCAACCTGACCTGCCATAAGAGAGCCCATTTCCACATCGCCGTCTTCAAATGCGCGGCGAAGTCCACCTACACCGAGAGCTTCAATCTCCTCAAAGGATGCACCCTCTTTTTCCAGTCTTTCATATTCACGGGTTAATTTATTCTTAAGCGCTCTTACAGGCGCACCGCCCGAGCGTCCCGTTACTACGGCATCTCTGTCCTTTGCCTTGATAACCGCATTTTTGTAGTTTTCGTGTGCGATACATTCTTCTGCACAGATAAAACGTGTTCCGACCTGTATACCCTCTGCACCAAGTGCAAAAGCCGCAAGAGTACCTCTTGAATCGGCTATTCCGCCTGCCGCAATCACAGGAATAGAAACGCTATCGGCAATCTGCGGTACAAGTGCCATTGTTGTAATTTCACCTATATGACCGCCTGCCTCTGTGCCCTCGGCAACGATTGCGTCAGCACCCGCTCTTTCCATCTTTATTGCTACTGCAACACTTGCAACTACGGGGATAACCTTCATTCCTGCCTCTTTAAGTGATGGAATGTATTTAGACGGGTTTCCTGCACCTGTTGCCACAACTGCAGGCTTTTCCTCCAAAAGCATATTCATAATATCCTCGGCATAAGGGGACATCATCATCACGTTTACGCCGAATGGCTTGTCGGTAAGAGTGCGTGCCTTTTTAATCTGTGCTCTCACCACTTCTGCAGGAGCACCACCTGCAGCTATGAGTCCTAAGCCGCCTGCATTTGATACTGCCGCCGCAAGCTCGGCTGTCGCAACCCAAGCCATTCCGCCCTGTATTACGGGATATTCTATGTTCAAAAGTTCTGTGATTCTTGTTTTCATATTTTCAATTCCTTTAATAAATATATCTCAACCCAAGGCTGAGGAAAAATTTCGCAGATTATTACTTCGCAACGAGGGAGCTGTACGCAGGTACCGCCCCGAGAGAGAAGTGATGAGATGCGTAATTTTAACCAGCCTATTAGTATTCAATTACTGAAGCACCCCAAGTAAGTCCTCCGCCAAAGCCTACCAATACGGCTTTATCACCCTTTTTAAGCCTTCCTGCATCACGGGCCTCGCAGAGTGCGATGGGGATTGATGCGCCTGAGGTGTTGCCGTAGCGGTCAAGGTTTATAAACATTCTGTCGGTAGTTATACCCATACGCTTTGCGGCAGCTTCAACAATTCTGATATTCGCCTGATGCGGTATGATTATGTCAATATCGTCCCATGTAAGACCTGCATCAGCTACAACCTTTTCTGCCGCTTCTGCCATAATCTTAACTGCAAACTTCATAACCTCGCTGCCTGCCATCCAGACGGTAGATTTGTTATGTGAAACTCTCTTTTCGGTTTCTTCTGTATCCTCGCGATATGCAAGAGCTGTCAGCTTATCGCCGCCCTCGCCCTTTGCACCTATCCATGTGCTTAATATTCCGCCCTTTTCGTCGCTTAAAACAACCGCACCTGCGCCATCACCAAAGAGAACACAAGTTCCTCTGTCGGCATAGTCGGTTGCCTTTGAGAGTGCATCGGCACTGACAACCAATATCTTTTTATATGTGCCGTTTTTAAGGAACTGGTCTGCAACTGTCATTGCGGTTGCAAAGCCTGAGCAGGCTGCATTTAAGTCAAATGCCGCCGCATTTACTGCACCGATATTCTTCTGCACCACACACGCAGTAGACGGTGTGAAATAGTCGGGAGTAACGGTTGTAAGTATAATAAGGTCAATATCCTCAGCAGTAATACCTGCATCCTTGATGGCATTTAATGCAGCTTTTGTTGCAAGGTCTGATGTGAACTCGTCATCCGCCGCAATATGACGTTCCTTAATACCCGTTCTCTGCGTAATCCATTCATCATTGGTTTCTACAATGCTTTCCATATACGCATTGTCATACACCTTCTCGGGCGCATAGTAACCAAGTCCTATAATTCTACTCATCCTTGTTCTCTCCCTCTTCAATAGTTGTAAGTTCATTTATAAGTGTTTGCTGATAATTCTTTTGGGCAAACATTATTGCCTGATTTATAGCCGCCATAACAGCCTTACTGTCTGACGAGCCGTGTCCCTTTATAACAGGCTTTTTAACACCCAGAAAGGGTGCTCCGCCATATTCGCGGTAGTCCATACTCCGTTTAAATTCCGATATACCCTCTTTAGTAAGCAATGCACCTACTTTTGTGAGGATATTTTTAAGGAATATTCTCTTTAACGCATTGCCTATAACTGTCGCCATACCCTCAATGGTTTTAAGTATCACATTACCCGTAAAACCGTCGCAAACTATTACGTCTGCTCTGCCGAGCATAACGTCTCTGCCCTCAATATTACCAATAAAATTTAAATCGGAGTTTTTAAGTATGGGATATGTTTCCTTTACAAGAGCATCTCCCTTACCCTCTTCCTCTCCGTTTGACATAAGGGCAATTTTGGGGTTTTTAATATCCATATAGTCGCGCATATAGATATTACCCATCAAAGCAAACTGTGCAAGATTTTCCGGTTTGCAGCCTGTATTTGCACCCGCATCTATCAGCATAACCGGCCCCTTTTCACTTGGGAGCAAGGTCGCAAGCGCAGGACGTTTTATCCCTTTAATTCTACCCACAATAAGAAGTGCTGCTGTAAGTATTGCACCTGTAGAGCCACAGGAAACAAAGGCATCACCCTCGTCATCCTTTAGCATCTTAGCGGCAACTACAAGTGAAGAATTTTTCTTGGTTTTAACCGCTTTAACAGGCTCTTCGTGATTTGTTATAACTTCGTCAGCATTGACTATTTTTACGTTATCAAAGCTTCCGTATTTACCAAGCTCGGCTCTTATATCCTCTTCGCGTCCTACAAGCACCAGCTCAGCATCTGTAGTTTTGCTGCACTTTGCTACAGCCTCGCATACCGCTGCGGGCGCATTATCTCCGCCCATTGCATCTATTATAATTCTCATCAGCTGTCCCTTTCATCAGTAACCGAAAGATTAAATTTCGCCCTGAACATCTCGGTCATATCCTTCTTAATTCTTACCCATACAACATATTCATTATTCTTAACACGCATAACCTCATATTTGGCAACGAGCCTGTCGCCACGGTGCACTTCCTTGATGTACTTAATGTTAGCAACTCTTACCAAAGCACACTTTGCATTTATAACCGTCATTGCAAGGTTTTCTGCATAGCCGTACATTGCCTGACCTTTAATTACAGTGCTGTTTTCAAAAACAGCCGCGTCGAGCGTATTTAAAACAGATATGCCGTCGTGGTACATATTAAAATCAAGCACTTCGCCGCAATCGTCAATTCCGTTAGTCTGCGTCTTTGCAACATCCTTGACTCTTTCGCGGTATTCTCCAATACCCAGTTCCGCACGGTCAAGACGAATGGTTGCCACACTTACTTTCAGCTTTCTGGCAATCTCATCATCCTTCAAAAAGGGATTTTTGCCTATTTCACGTACAAGCTTTTCCTGTCTTGCACGTTTCTTTTCCGCACGTCCCATACTTCGCCCTCCGCTCTTATCATTTGTTTTTATGACCTGCTCATAAATATGATATATCTATTATACATTATACTGATACATATTGCAAGTATTTTTTTCAAAAAATACAAAATATTGTATACAAAAAAATCGGAACTTTTATTAAGTCCCGATTAAAAAACTATTATTTTGCCGATACTGAGAGACGTTTTTCGGTGTATTCAAAAATTTTGGTGAGGACATAGCTGAACACCAAGTAAAACACCGCCACAACCGCAAATGCCATTACGTTCATATCACGGCTTACTATCTGTTGCGCTCTCTTTAGTACGTCTATCAATGCTATGGACGAAACCAGCGCCGTATCCTTTACAAGAACAATCGCCTCGTTGGCAACGGGCGGTACAATCGAACGGAGCATCTGAGGTATTACCACAAGAGTCATTGTCTGAACCTGATTTAAACCAAGCGCTTTTGCCGCTTCATACTGCCCTTTTTGAACACTTAAAATTCCGCCTCTAAATATTTCCGCAAAATATGCGGCATAGTTAAGCACAAATGCCAAAAGTGCCGCAGGGAAACGGTCAAGCGCCAGCTTCATAACCGCACCTGTAAACGGGTTTACTATTTTTATAAACGGAAGTCCGAAATACACAAAGAACAACTGCAGCATAAGTGGTGTTCCTCTGAATATGAGCAGATAAAATCCCACAAACCACGAAAGAGGTTTAAAGCGGGAAATTCTACCCAAAGAGAGCAAAAGTCCCAGAGGTAGCGATAACACCAACGTCATCCAGAAGATATTCAGAGTTTCGTCCATACCCTTTGCAATCTGTGGTATCAGCCCTATTATGTACTCGTAATCCATTTCTACAATCCTTTCGTCAAAATAACCGCTGCCCTCGCTTTGTTCGAGCACAGCGGTTTTTTTGCAACTTATAATTTAATATTATTTTGCGTACTTGTCAGCACCAAACCACTCGTTTGAAATTGCTGATGCAGTACCCTCTTCAATACACTCGTTGATAGCATCGTTAAGAGCTGTCATAAAGCTTACGTCCTCAAGTCTGCCGCCTACACCGTAATCTTCAGGGTCAAGCTGCTCGTCAAGAACTGTAAACTTATCTGTCATACCCTCTTTTGCAAGGTAGTATCTTACGAAAATCTCGTCGATAACAGCCGCATCTGCCCTGCCTGTTTCAACTTCCATAAGAACAAGTGTGTTCTCCTTGAACTTTGAGATATTCTCCTCGCCGATTGACTCATATGTTTCTGTATCAGCCTTTAGAGCATCTTCACTTGTACTGCCGTCCTGAAGTGCTACTGTCTTACCTGCAAGGTCTGCCTTTGTCTTGATGTCAGAACCAGCAGGAACTACTACAACCTGACCTGTTGTGAGGTATGCGTCTGTAAAGAGAACTTCCTTCTTTCTCTCCTCTGTAATGGAGAAGCCGTTCCAGATAACGTCGATGTTACCTGATGAAAGCTCCATTGACTTAGCATCCCAGTCAATAGGCTGAAGCTTAACATCTACACCAAGCTTTTCAGCTGCTGCTTTTGCAAGGTCAATATCAAAACCTACAATGTCGCCATTCTCGTCTGTAAAGCCCATAGGAGCAAATGTTGCATCAAGACCGAGTACAAAGTAACCCTTAGCCTTGATATCCTCCAAAGAGGTATCCTCTCCTGTTGCTGCCGGCTCGGAAGAACAACCTGCAAGTGCACCCACACCTAATACTGCTGCCATAAGCAATGCCAAAATCTTTTTCATATTTTATTCCGCCCTTTCTTAGTTAGCCTTTAAGGCTTCTTTTCTTAAAGCTTTATCATTGTATCACATTAGCGTGATAAAGTAAAGACCTTTTTTGAAATTTGTAAAAAAAATTTACTCTTACGTTACAAAGATGCGAAAGTTATTGATTTTAAGAATAAAATCTGTTATAATGAAGTGTACAGTTGTATATTGACGCCCAAAGGCTGCCTTTCGTAACACTTTACCGGTAGTTTCATATTGTATAATAAACACAAAACTGATGTGTATTATTATATCAATGGCAGAGTTTCTGCCTTTCGGAGGTGTTCTTGGTTTTGAGCAGCTTGCTGATTGAGGGCGGCAGACGCATTGACGGCGAATTTCCCGTACAAGGTGCAAAAAATGCTGTTTTGCCTATTCTTGCCGCTACAGTTTTAAACGGCGGAAAAAACGTAGTATATAACTGTCCTGACCTTTCCGATGTCGCAAGTACGGTAGAGGTTCTGGAAAATTTGGGATGTAATGTTTCAAGGCTCGGAAGTATCCTTTATGTAGATTCTTCTAATATGAACAGCCATACCATACCGGAGTTTCTGATGCGCAAAATGCGCTCGTCAATTATATTCTTAGGTGCAATTATTGCACGGTGCAAAAGTGCTTGTGTAAGTATGCCCGGAGGCTGCGAAATAGGCGGCAGACCTATCGACCTGCACCTTAAGGCACTTAAAAACTTAGGAATAGAAATCACCGAATCTCACGGGTACATAAACTGCAGCGCCGACAAAATAACCGGAGCGGACATTCATCTTGACTTCCCAAGCGTCGGAGCGACTGAGAATATTATGCTTGTCGCTTGTATGGCAGATGGCATTACCACAATAGAAAACGCCGCAAGGGAACCTGAAATCGTTGATTTGCAGAATTTTTTGAACCGAATGGGTGCAAAAATCAGCGGTGGCGGCGGCAATGTTATAAGGATTGAGGGAGTTAAAAAGCTCTACGGAGTCGAGCACACAATTATCCCTGACCGCATTGCAGCAGGGACTTATCTCATATGCGCCGCAGCGACCAACGGTCAGCTGGTTTTAAACAATACCGATTGTTCACATATGGGTGCAATACTAAATCTTTTGTCCGATATGGGCTGTAAATTATATCGTGAAAAGTCCCGTATCGCCATAATTGCAGACGGCAGAACTCTCGCAATCCCCTCGGTTAAAACGATGCCATATCCGGGTTTTCCTACAGATATACAATCTCCGTTTATGGCACTTGCCTCAATTTCCGACGGCACGAGCATCTTCGTGGAAAACATATTTGAAAATCGTTTTCAGCACGTCGACGAGCTTGTCAGAATGGGCGCCGACATTCGCATTGACGGCAGATGTGCAGTGGTTGTAGGCGCAGACAGACTGACAGGTGCACACGTAGTGGCAAAGGACCTTCGTGGAGGAGCTGCACTCGTAATAGCGGCACTTGCAGCAGACGGAAAAACAACCATTGAAAATGTAAAATATATAGACAGAGGCTATGAACATATAGAAAAATATCTCGCTATGTGCGGGGCTGATATTATACGAAAGGAGTGATTGTAATGCATAGCGGAAGACCTGAAGATTCCATAAGAAAACGTCATTCAAAAAGACAGCAAAAACGTCGCAGACAACAGCTTATCCGAAGATGTATTTCCTTGGGAACTCTGTCGGCAATATTGCTGTGTGTTATAATCTTTGCTACACCTATTCTGGATATACGTCGTGTCAGCATAAGCGGAAACGTCAAAATTGAAACCGCTGAGCTTGAACCGATAGCAGAGTCCTTTAAGGGCAAAAATCTCATATTAACAGGCAAGGGCAGAGCGGAAAAGGCACTGCTCCCCTTTGCGTACGCCGATTCCGTTTCCGTAAAACGAGGACTTTTCCCGCCATCTTTGACAATCGTCATAACAGAAAGAGAGCCTGCCGTACAGCTTGTACATAATCAAAGCTATGTTACAATAGATGTTGATGGTAAAATACTTGAGGTCGGAGAGCGAAACACAGAATATGCTGAACTTCTCGGCCTTAAGCTGACCTCATCAAACGATGGTGAAATAATCTCTCTTGACGATAACGGCAAGCTTAAAACCGTACTCGGAGTTCTTGAAAGCTTTAAAAAATCAGGACTTCTTGCAGGAGTTACTAAAATCAGCTTGGAGGATATGGATAACATAACCTTCAACTACGAAAACCGTATAGACGGTATCTGCGGACCGTATGTTGACTTTACAAGAAAGCTCGGTCTTTTCCGCGAGGCGATTACTTCAAACAAGCTTACTGAAAATTCACGCGGTACAATAGACCTTACAAAAACAGGCAAGGCTGTTTACACACCTTGATTTCGATAAAAAATCGATAAATTCTTAAATTTTTTGTAACAAAATTTCAAAATACTATTGAATAAATCGAAAAAACATAGTACAATGGTATTATATAAGTAGTTTTGCTAAGGAGGATTTTCAAAATGAGTAACATAGAATTTGACCTCGACTCTGTACAGCCTACCGACGGTGCAAGAATTAAAGTCATCGGTATCGGTGGCGGCGGAAACAACGCCGTTGACAGAATGATTGAGGCAGGAGTGAAAAATGCTGAATTTGTATGCGTAAATACAGATTTGCAGCAGCTTAAGCACGTTAAAGCACCCACTACAATTCAGATTGGTGTTAAGCTTACACAAGGTCTTGGTGCAGGTGCTAAGCCTGAAATCGGCAAAAAGGCTGCCGAGGAGACAGAAGACCAGATTCGCGAGCTTTTAAAGAACACCGAGATGGTATTCGTTACCGCAGGTATGGGCGGCGGTACAGGCACAGGTGCAGCTCCCGTTATTGCAAAGATGGCTAAGGAAATGGGAATACTTACCGTTGCAGTTGTTACAAAGCCCTTCTTCTTTGAGGGTAAGACAAGAATGCAGCAGGCTGTTGCAGGTATTGAGGAGCTTTCAGCTAATGTCGATTCAATCGTAACAATCCCCAATGACCTCGTTTTGAAGATTGCAGATAAAAAGGTAAACATCAACGAATCCTTTAAACTTGCTGACGAAGTTTTACGTCAGGGTGTAGAGGGAATTATAGACATCATCGCCCAAGACGGCATCATCAGCTGCGACTTTGCAGACGTATGCACAGTTATGCGTGATTCAGGCATTGCACATATGGGTATCGGATACGGCAAGGGCGAGAATGCTGCTCAGGACGCAGTAAGACAGGCAGTAGAATCTCCGCTTCTCGAAACAAGCATTGCAGGCGCAAGAGGCATACTCCTCAACGTAACAGGCGGAACAGAAATGTCCCTTGTTGAAATGAGTGAGGCTTCTGCTATTGTAAGCGAAATGGTTTCTGACGATGCTCAGATTATCATTGGTACTGCTACCGACGAGAATATGCGTGATGAGATTAAGGTTACAATCGTTGCAACAGGTCTTAATGCAGCTACTAAGCGCGGAAGCAAGCCGACAACTCCGTTTGCGGTTACAGGCACTTCCTCTGAGCCTGAAAAGCGTGTTCCGACCTTCTCAAGTCCGTCATCAAATGACTCGGCTATCTTCTCAAGAACACTCGGAAACGACATCGACAATATCAATGTTCCAAGCTTTTTGAAGAACAGATAATCTAAAGCCCCGTAAATAACGGGGCTTTTTTTGTTGCAATTTGTACCGAAAAATGATATACTGTGTGTATTCTTATATGGAGAGGGAAATATGAACAAATTGCAATTACAAGAACAAACGCCGTTTAAGAAAGCGAAAATTGATTATATACATACAATAGGTATAATTTTAACTCTATTACTGCCTGTTTATTTCTTTATTATTTTAGAATACATACATTTTGGCTCATTTGGCGGCATTGCACGTTTTCTTACACTATACAAAGGACCGGGTGTGTTTTCAATTATTGTACTTTATGGAATTTACGGGCTTTTGTGGCTGATTGTGAAAAGGGGATTTGTTGCAGGACTGATTATGACTGTACTCTGTTCTATGCTTGCAGTAAGTAACTACTTTAAGCACACCCTTACAGGCGACTTCGTTTACCCCTGGGATTTAATTCATAATATCGGAAACCTTGGCGAACTGTCGGTGTTTGTAAAAAGCGGACTTCCTGTCGGCTGTATAATTGTAATCGTGGTTGGATTACTGCTTGTAGCAGCCACATATTTTGTCCGCTCAAAAATCCGTATTCGTGCAAGATGGCGTGCTTTAATGGGCGTTGCAATCGTTGGTATTATGTACCTTTCGGTATGCACGCCGGAACAGATAACACGCACACTCGGACTCTACAATATGAGCATCACCAACACCTCAAATCAAGAAATGAACCACGCATCACACGGATTTACAGGCGGATTTCTGGTAAATCTCCTTTCTATGAATGTACCCGAGCCTGATAACTATTCTGAAGATGCGATAAATTCCATCCTTGCACCTTATACAAAAGCTCCGGCATCTGAAAGCTTTACCGAACCCGACATCATAGTTATTCTTTCGGAAAGCTTTTGGGACCCGAAACTTCTTCCCGAAACGAGCTTTTCTAAAAACCCGACAGCAAATTATGACAGTATCTTAAAAAGGAAGAATGCACTTGGCGGATATTTGTACCAGACCTCCTACGGCGGCGGTACTGTCCGTACCGAATTTGATGTTATAACAGGACTAACAATCGACCAGCTTCCCGCAGGTACTGTACCATGGCAATATGTAACAGATAATATCCCGTCCTATCCATCCCATTACCGTGATATTGGGTATCGCACAGTGTTTTTGCACACCTACGAGCCGTCATTTTATATGCGAAAGAGGACATATCCCTTTATAGGCTTTGACGAGCTGTATTTTCAGGACGATTTGACCGCAATAGATAGTGTTAAGTGGGATATTAGCGGTAATTATCTATCTGACAAGAGCTTTGTTTCATATATAGAGCACTTTTTGGAGCAGGATAAGGACAAGCCTTGTTTTCTCTTTGGTATAAGTATGGAAAACCATCAGCCGTATGAGAACAAATACCAAGAAACAGAAATTAAGGTTACATCATCAAAGCTTTCTCAAAGTTCAAAAATAGCAGTAGAAAATCACGCAACGGGTGTTTATATGGCAGATAAGGCACTTAAAAAGCTAACAGATTACATCGACTCGCGGGATAAGGATACAGTTCTGGTCTACTTTGGCGACCACCTTCCCTCGCTCGGTACCGACAAGGCCGCCTACAAGGAAAGCGGCTTTATATCCGAGGGCGAAATGACCGATGATGAGTGGCACTCAATCCTAAAGACACCATTTCTCATTTATGCCAACTTTGAGTTAGAAGAAAGTGAGATGCTAAAACCCGACACTTCAAACGAGATAGGCCCCTACAATCTCATAAATGCCGCATCCGATTTAATTGGTGCACCAAAATCACCACTTATGGAGTTTTTGGCTGATTATTACAGACAAATTCCGTTTTATAATTATCGTTTAAGAATTACTCCTAACGAGGAACAAAACTATTTTATAGACGCACATAAGCTTTTGACTTATGACGTGATGAACGGTAAACAGTATTCTATGAAATAGAAAAGGTGCTGTCTCAAAACGAGACAGCACTTATTTATTTCTTCACTCCAACCTTATTGCACAAATCCTTTATTTCGCAATTTTCGCAATCGGGCTTTCTTGCCGTACATCTCGCCCTGCCGTGATATACCATCTGATGACAAAACCTTAGACTATAATCGTCGGGAAGTATTTTTTTAAGAGCAAATTCAATTTTAACAGGGTCGTCTTCTTTCACAAGACCAATCCTGTTGGTAAGTCTTATACAATGCGTATCAACCACTATTGCAGGCTTGCCGAAAATATCACCGAGGACTAAGTTTGCCGTCTTTCTGCCCGTACCAGCAAGTGTCAATAAATCCTCCATAGTGTCGGGCACTTCGCCGTCATAGACTTCTATAAGACGTTTGCAGCAGGAGATAATATTCTTAGCCTTATTTTTATAAAAGCCTGCCGAGCGAATAAGCTCCTCAAGCTCAGAAATATCGGCATTGGCATAATCTTCTGCCGTTTTGTACCGTTTAAACAAATCCTTGGTAACTATATTCACTCTCGCATCGGTGCACTGAGCGGATAACTGTGTCGCAATCAGCATTTCAAGGGGGTTGGAGTAGTCAAGCGAGCATTTTACAACAGGGTATGCCTTATCAAGCTTTTCCCTCAAAAGTGCAACCTTTTCCTTCTTTGTCATTTTGCCACCTCTTGTAATTCCTTCTTTTTAATAAATGACAGCTTTGTTTCGGATATTATTGTTGCCGCAAATATCATACAAAAGCCTATAAAGAGTCTTGGTGTTATTCTCTCGTTATACAGTATAACCGAGAAAAGCACACCAAACACCGACTCTAATGTCAGAAGAATTGCCGCATTAGAGGGCGGTAATTTAGACTGTCCCCAATTCTGACAAAGGAGCGTTACCGCTGTGCAGAAGACCGCCATATACAAAAGTTCAACCCACGCACCCGAGAACCACCCCTCGGGAACAGTGTCAACAAATACCGAGCCGACAGCCGCTATTATACCGCACGAAAAGAACTGTCTTATGGTAAGAAGTACAGGGTCGTAATCCTTTGAAAACTTTGCAATAAGTACAATATGCGCCGCCCAGAAAAATCCGCTCAAGAGGGTCATATAATCGCCCATCTGAATAGTAAATGACTCTGTAAGCGACACGAGTCCTATACCCGTAAGGCAGGTTACAGCGGCTATTATGTTATATTTATCGGGACGTTTTTTGTCCACCGCCCAGAACTGAAAGGGGACTATAATGCAGTAAACAGCAGTCAAAAATGCGTTTTTGCCAGGTGTTGTATTAGCAAGACCTATCGTTTGCAGGTAGTATGCCAAAAACAGACACGCACCGATAATTCCGCCATTTATAACTGCACCTAATGTTATCTTTTTAACAGTTTTCCAAAATATTAGTGAGAGCAGTACCCCTGCAACCAAAAATCTGAAAGCAAGAATAAAGAGTATGGGCAGAAAATCGAGCGTGCTTTTTAATACCACAAAGGAGCTTCCCCATATGACCGTTGCAAGCAGTATCGCAAGACGTGCAAGCGCCTTTTTATTTTCCATTATAACCTATCCTTTCTAAAGGGATAACAAAGACTGTAGCCGTTTCTAAACAGCCACAGCCTGTTATTACATTATATTCTGTCTTATTCCAAGGAGTTCACAAAACTTTTTCCTTCTGCTATTGCCGCTTTGACCGTAGCCTCGGCAGGTCCGCCGATAATTTTGCGGTCATTTACGCAGGTCTGCATACTGATTGCATCGTATATATCCTCATCGATAATATTTGAAAATTCCTTATATTCATCAAGTGTCAGCTCATCTAAAGCCTTGTCCTTGCTGATAGCATAGAACACAAGCTTACCTACAACTGCGTGCGCCTCCCTGAAGGGCATACCCTTTTTAACAAGATAATCTGCTACATCGGTAGCATTGGTAAAGCCGCCCTTTGCACCAGAAAGCATATTATCCTTTCTTACTGTCATAGTAGCTATCATATCACAGAAAACAGGAAGACACAGCTTAACTGTATCAAGAGCATCGAAAATCGGCTCCTTATCCTCCTGCATATCCTTGTTATATGCAAGCGGAATTCCCTTCATAGTAGTTAAAAGTCCCATAAGATGTCCGTATACTCTGCCCGTCTTGCCACGAATTAGCTCAGCAACGTCGGGGTTTTTCTTCTGCGGCATAATTGATGAACCTGTAGAATAGCTGTCGTCCATTTCAACAAACTGAAACTCGTGGCTCGACCACAAAATAAGCTCCTCAGAAAAACGTGAAAGGTGCATCATTATCATAGATAACACAGATGCAAGCTCTATTGCAAAATCACGGTCGGAAACACCGTCTAAGGAGTTTCTCGTAACCTCAGCAAAGCCTAATTTTTCTGCTACAAACTCACGGTCTAAGGGATATGTTGTACCGGCTAAAGCACCTGAGCCTAAAGGCATAATATTACATCTTTTTCTCCAGTCTAAAAGGCGGTCTAAATCCCTCTTGAACATCTCAAAATATGCCATCAGGTGATGTGCAAAGGTTATAGGCTGTGCCTTTTGAAGATGTGTATAGCCTGGCATTACTGTGCCTGTATGCTCATCTGCAAGCGACAAAAGAACATCTAAAAGATGCACAAGCATTTCCCTTATCTCGACACCCTCGTCAAGCAGATACATACGAAGGTCAAGTGCCACCTGGTCATTTCTGCTTCTGCCTGTGTGAAGTCTTTTCCCTGCATCGCCGATACGGTCGGTCAAGAGCTTTTCGATATTCATATGAATATCCTCGGCATCTATCAAAAACTCAACCTTTCCGTTTTCGATATCGGAAAGTATTTCATCAAGACCTTTTATGATTTTGTCGGCATCTTCTTTTGGGATAATTCCCTGCTTACCGAGCATCTCGGCGTGTGCCTTACTGCCCTTTATATCCTGACGGTACATACGCTTATCAAATCTGATTGACGAATTGAAATCGTCTACCTTTTTGTCGGTATTCTTCTGAAAGCGTCCGCCCCATAGCTTTGCCATAATAGTTTTTCTCCTTTATAAAGTTAGGGTCGATGGCATCACCGACCCTAAAATATTTATTGATTGTTCTTTTTGTTCATCAATGCACGAACTTTGAGTGGCAAACCAAACAAGTTGATAAAGCCTTCCGAATCCTTGTGGCTGTAAAGCTCTTTTGAGTCGCCGAAGGATGCGATGTCCTCGTTATAGAGTGAGTACGGGCTCTTTGTACCTGCAGGAGTAACAGTTCCCTTATAAAGCTTAACTCTTACTTCACCTGTTACGGTTTCTTCCATAGAGTCTACCATTCTTGAGAGTGCCTCACGAAGCGGTGTATACCATTTTCCGTCATAAACAAGCTCGGAGAACTTGATAGCCGCCTGACGCTTGAAACTCTGAGTATCACGGTCTAAGCAAAGGTATTCAAGCTCCTGAAGTGCAGCATACAAAATTGTGCCGCCCGGAGTCTCATACACACCTCTTGACTTCATACCAACAAGTCTGTCCTCTACGATGTCAGCAATACCTACACCATTCTTACCGCCAAGCTCGTTAAGCTTTTCAACAAGCGGACGGGGAGCCATCTTTTCGCCGTCGATTGAAACGGGCACGCCCTTTTCAAAGCCGATTGTAATATATGTAGGCTCGTCGGGAGCTTTCTCAGGCGAAACGGAGAGCTTTAAAAGATTGTCAAGCTGCGGCTCGTTTGCCGGATCCTCCAAATCCATACCCTCGTGGCTGATATGCCAGATGTTACGGTCTCTCGAGTACAAATCCTTCTTAGTAACAGGGATTTCTATATTGTGAGCATTTGCATAGTCAACGGCATCCTCACGAGACTTAATATCCCAAATTCTCCAGGGAGCTATAATCTTAAGATGCGGTGCAAGAGCCTTGATTGTAAGCTCAAATCTTACCTGATCATTACCCTTACCTGTTGCACCGTGGCAGATAGCGGTTGCACCCTCTTTAAGAGCAATTTCAACCAAACGTCTTGCAATAATCGGACGTGCGTGTGATGTACCCAAAAGATACTTGCCCTCGTAAACTGCACCTGCTTTTAATGTCGGGAATATAAAATCAGAAACATATTCGTCTCTCAAATCCTCGATATAAAGTTTAGAAGCACCTGCCTTTTTAGCACGTTCTTCAAGGCCTTCTGTTTCCTTACCCTGACCGACATCACCGCAAACTGCGATAACCTCATAGTCGTAGTTTTCCTTTAGCCAGGGGATAATTATTGATGTGTCAAGACCGCCCGAGTAGGCGAGTACAACTTTTTCCTTTGCCATAACTTGCAATTCCTCCGTTTATGTTATATAATTTATGTATATTATACAGCATAATTTTTTATTTTGCAATATCATATTGCAATAATTATTTCAATATTTTAGGGAGTGTTTTTGTGATTATTTTAGGAATTGACCCCGGATACGCTATTGTAGGTATTGGAGTTTTAGAATACAAGGCAGGAAAATTCCGCCCGATTGAATATAATGCCATTACCACACATTCTACTATGGCAACTTCATTACGGCTTAAGCTTATATACGAGGAAATCGGCGCATACTTAGATAAATACAAGCCTGATGCAGTTGCAATAGAGGAGCTTTTCTTTAACAGCAAACATAAAACCGCTATTTTAGTCGCTCAGGCAAGAGGTGTTCTTGTTTCACAAACTGCTATCCGTGATATTCCGATATATGAATACACACCCTTGCAGATAATGCAGGCGGTTACGGGTTACGGCAGAGCTGACAAGGGACAAATTCAGCAGATGGTAAAGCTCCTTTTAGGTCTAAATGCCATACCAAAGCCCGACGATGCTGCCGACGCTTTAGCCGTGGCTATCTGCCATGCCCACAGCGCAAAGGCAAACGACGCACTCGGAACAAACAGACTGTAATTTACGTCTAACCAAGGGTAAAGAATATGTAACAAAACCGTAATACCGCCGCCGTTGACTCAGGTATCGCTTTTGGTGTATGATAGTATGTGAGAAAGTGTCTTTAATTTGATTTTGAGAAGAGGTACTTAGTATGTATTACTACATAAAAGGCGAAAAGGTGTTAACTGGCGACGGTTTTGTCGTTATTGATGCAGGTGGTGTAGGATATAAAATTGCTACATCCCTGTCAAGCATAAGCTCGCTTGCCGACAAAAGCGGAGTTGTAACGATGTATGTACAGCTGATAGTGCGTGAGGATTCACAAGAGCTCGTTGGCTTTACCACCAATGAAGAGCTTTCGATGTACAAGCATCTGACATCCGTTTCAGGCGTCGGACCAAAAGCGGCTATCGCGATATTATCCACATCAACGCCCGCCGAGGTGGCACTTGCCGTTATGACAGACAATGTAAAGACAATAACACGGGCATCAGGAGTAGGTCCAAAGCTTGCAAAACGAGTGATTTTAGAGCTTAGGGACAAGCTCAAAAACGAGGATATTCTGCCAAGCGAAATATCTGTGTCAGACATATCCGCACCGCTTTCCGATTCACTTACCGAAGCGGCGGCGGCACTCACAGTTTTAGGATATTCGGCAAACGATGCAAAGGCTACGGTATCAAAGCTCGACCCGACTTTAGCCGTTGAGGATTTGGTACGTGAAGCATTAAAGCTTTTGATGTGATATAAGGAGCTTTACTATGATTTTTGATGATAATGAGAGAATAATAACAAGC
This sequence comes from Clostridia bacterium, assembly GCA_045648825.1. Taxonomy (GTDB): domain Bacteria; phylum Bacillota; class Clostridia; order UBA1381; family UBA1381; genus HGM11525. The sequence continues at coordinate 16,997 of JAZROS010000246.1, forward strand.
GATTTTACCGAGGAGGACTCGCAGATTGAATACGGGCTTCGTCCCCGTCATCTTGACGAGTACACAGGTCAGGATAAGGTTAAAGGTAACCTTGAGGTCTATATTAAAGCCGCACTCGACAGACACGAGGCATTAGACCACGTTCTATTATACGGACCTCCGGGACTTGGAAAAACCACTCTTGCAGGAGTAATCGCCAACGAAATGGGTGTAAATATCCGCATAACAAGCGGTCCTGCCATTGAAAAGGCGGGGGACTTGGCGGCAATTCTTACCAACCTTTCTGCAAACGATATACTGTTCATTGACGAGATACACCGTATGTCCAGAACGGTTGAGGAAATACTCTATCCCGCAATGGAGGATTATGCCCTTGACATTATTATCGGCAAAGGACCGTCGGCAAAGTCTATAAGACTTGATTTGCCGAAATTTACACTAATCGGTGCAACAACCCGTGCAGGACTTTTAACTGCTCCTCTTCGCGACCGTTTTGGCGTTATGGCAAGACTTGAGCTATACACACCCGACGAGCTTATAACAATCGTAAAACGAAGTGCAGGTCTTTTAGACGTGGAAATTGACGAGGACGGCGCACGTGCAATCGCCGACCGCTCAAGAGGAACACCTAGAATTGCAAACCGTCTTTTAAAGCGTGTCAGGGATTTTGCTGAGGTTAAATTCGGCGGCAAAATTACAAAAGAGGTGGCAGACGAAGCACTCAAAATGATGGACATAGATGATAAAGGTCTTGATATGACCGACCGCAGAATGATAACCTGTATGATAAAAAGCTTTCACGGCGGTCCTGTCGGACTTGAAACAATAGCAGCCTCGATAGGCGAAGAGCCTAACACAATCGAGGACGTATATGAACCGTATCTTATGCAAATAGGATTTTTGTCCCGTACACCGAGAGGCAGAATTGTAACACGCGAAGGATACGAGCATTTCGGTTTTGAATTTACCGAATAAAGGGAAGGTCTGAAAGGTGGAAATTTAAAATGAAAAGGATAGCAGCGCTTCTTCTTGCGCTTACAACTTTTTCAGTATCGGCAAGCGCTGATATGATTCTTGAATATGACGGCGGTCAGCATAATTATACAGGTCCTGTTTGTTCTTTGATAGTAAACGGTAAGCCTGTTAAAACACCGCTTGAGCCGATTATTTTTAATGACAGAGCACTCGTCCCCGTGCGTGAGGTTTTTGAAGCTATGGGGGCGGAGGTTTTGTATGTAAACAAAACTCAGGAAATTAACATAACAATGGGTTCAAGCTATATTTCTATGCAGCTTGGCTCGGAATTTGTACAGGTAAACGGGAACAAAAAGACATTCCCCGATAATGTTAAGCCTATGCTTATAGCAAAGGTTGGGGAAAATGCAAAAACGATGGTCCCGGTAAGATTTGTTTCGGAGAGTCTTGGTATGAACGTAGTATATGACGGTGCAAGAAAGCAAATTCGCATTAACAACCCCGCTCAGTCTACACCCGAATATGTGCCGACATCACATATTACAGCAATTACAACGACCGAGAATACTGATGACAGCATTACAGTCGGTATTAAACTCGACTACCCTGCCGAAAAAATTGGGGAGCTGACTTTTATAGAAGGCTCGGGCGTACTTTATTTAGACATATTTGACACAAGCTATACTACTTCTAACAGAATTACAGTAAACAAGGGAGCAATCCTATCTGTTAGACTTGGCGAGCACGAAAACTATACCCGCGTTGCAATAGATACATCGGGTGCAACCGATTATTACAAAAAGCTGTCGGCTGACGGCACACAGCTTAAAATAACTGTAGACGGTATGAGAAAAGCTGATGCCGAGACACCTTCGCCATCGCCTTCACAATCACCATCTACATCACCAAAACCGAGCACATCGCCAAAGCCAAGCACTTCACCCACCCCGACTCCCGCTCCGACTCCTACACCGGAGGCACATATTACAGGCGAGAAAATTATTGTGCTTGATGCAGGACACGGAGGCAGCGACCCCGGTGCAGTATATACACACGACGGTGCTGAATACAAAGAGAAAACAATTAACCTTGCAGTTGCAAAGAAGGTTCGTGATATTTTAACCGCAAAGGGTATCCGTGTGGAAATGACACGCAAAGGCGACACATATCCCACCCTTACCGAACGTTCTGCATTTGCCAACAAGCTTGGCGCGGCAATGTTTATAAGCATTCACTCCAATTCCTTCCCCACCAACAACGATGTAAACGGTATTGAAGTGTATTATTCCAAAACAAACAACGGCGACAGATATTCTCTTACAAGCAAAAAGCTTGCAACAGATATTTACAAAAACCTTATAAAGAACACCTCCGCGTCTCAAAGAGGTGTCAAAACCGAGCAGCACGTTGTAACAAGAACGAGCGAAATGCCTGCCATTTTGATAGAATTAGGCTTTATTACAAACAAGGACGAGGCAGAAAACCTCTATTCGCCCGCTTATCAGGATTTACTTGCAGGTGCCATTGCATCTGCTATAATAGACAATATGGACAAAGTACAAATTCCGCCTTTGGAATTAAAAACTGCAGAAACCGAAGGGATTGAAGAAGTAACAGATGATGAAGACCATTGATTTTTACTATGATTTGCCCGAAGAGCTTATCGCTCAGGAGCCGATAAAAAAACGCAGTGATTCACGGCTTATGTGTCTTGATAAAGAAAGCGGCAAAACAGAGCACAAGCACTTTTACGATATTGTTGATATGTTAAAAGATGGGGACCTTCTTGTTCTTAATGACACAAAGGTTATCCCCGCAAGGCTCTACGGCGAGAAAATCGGAACGGGCGGTGCTATCGAATTTTTGCTTCTTACCAGGCGTACAGCAGATGAATGGGAGGTTATTTTAAAACCCGGAAAGCGTGCCAAGGTCGGTGCAAAATTCAAGTTTGGCGACGAGCTTGAAGCTGAGGTTTTATCCATAACCGACGGCGGTGCAAGAATTGTGAAATTCAGCTATAACGGCATTTTTGAGGAGATATTGGACAGACTTGGCGAAATGCCTCTGCCTCCTTATATCACAAAAAAGTTGGAGGATAAATCTCGTTATCAGACAGTTTACGCAAAGCATTCAGGCTCGGCGGCAGCACCTACTGCAGGTCTGCATTTTACACCTGAGCTGATGGAGAAAATAAAAGAAAAGGGCGTAGAGGTCCGTTTTGTAACGCTTCACGTCGGACTTGGAACATTCAGGCCCGTAAAGGCAGAAAACGTAACCGAGCACGAAATGCACTCGGAATACTATATTCTGCCAAAGGAAACTGCCGATGCGGTAAATCGCGCAAAGGAGCGAGGCAGCAGAGTTATATCGGTCGGAACAACTGCAACCCGTGTTCTTGAAACTGCAGGTCAAAAGGGACTTCCGCTTACCGAATCAAGCGGCTGGACAGATATATTTATATATCCGAGCAAAAGCTTTAATGTGATAGACGCACTTATCACCAATTTCCACCTGCCCGAGTCAACTCTTATAATGCTTGTATCGGCACTTGCAGGAAGAGAAAATGTGCTTAGCGCATACAACGAGGCAGTAAAAGAAAAATACCGTTTCTTCTCTTTCGGAGATGCGATGTTCATACGATAAAAGATTTATCGTATGAACAGGTAATAGGTAATAGTGAAAAGTGAAGAGGTAATGAAGATTTTCGCCCGTGGCGAAAATCAACCGAACCTATTCACTATTCACTTTTACTTCTTACTTCCCGTACGTTACGGAGATGCGATGTTTATATCGTAAATTTGAGGTAAAATTATGTTTAAGATACTACACACAAACGGACTCGCACGCCGAGGCGAATTTAAAACCGTTCACGGCACGGTGCAGACGCCTGTTTTTCAGAACGTAGGCACTTTAGCCGCAATAAAAGGTGCACTCTCAACCGAGGATTTAAGAGAAATCGGCTGTCAGATTGAGCTTTCCAACACATATCACCTGCATCTTCGTCCGGGCGATGAGGTTGTACACGATATGGGCGGTCTGCACAAGTTTATGAACTGGGACAGACCGATTTTAACCGACAGCGGCGGCTTTCAGGTATTTTCCCTCGCAGGTCTTCGAAAGATTACCGAGGAGGGTGTAACCTTTAGCTCACACATAGACGGCAGAAGAATTTTTATGGGGCCTGAGGAAAGTATGCAAATCCAGTCAAACCTTGCATCTACTATTGCAATGGCATTTGATGAATGTGTGGAAAACCCCGCACCCTACGACTATGTAAAGGCATCGTGCGAAAGAACATATCGCTGGCTTGAGCGATGCAAAACGGAATTGGCAAGGCTTAACACCTTAGACCGTACAATCAACAAAAATCAGCTTTTATTCGGCATCAATCAGGGCGGAACATATGATGACTTGAGAATATGGCATATGAAGGAGATTTCAAAGCTTGATTTGCCGGGTTATGCAATAGGCGGTCTTGCCGTCGGTGAAACGGCTGAGGAGATGTATCACATCTTAGACGTTACGCTCCCCCACGCACCCGAAAACAAGCCACGCTATTTGATGGGTGTAGGAACACCAAGCAATATCATTGAAGCTGTTGCAAGGGGTATTGACTTCTTCGACTGTGTTATGCCGTCAAGAAATGCAAGGCACGGGTTTATATTTACCTGGAACGGCACTATGAACCTGATGAATCAGCGGTACGAAAGAGACCCACTGCCCATTGACCCCAACTGCAACTGCCCTGCTTGCAGAAGCTATTCAAGGGCGTATATCAGGCACTTATTTAAGGCAAAGGAAATGCTCGGTATGAGGCTTGCAGTTCTTCATAATCTCTATTTCTACAACGAGCTTGCAGCTAAAATAAGAGAGGCTATCGAAGAGGACAGATTTGACGAGTTCCGCAAGGAATATTCGGAAAAATTAGCAAAAAGAATGTAAAAACCACGGCTCTAATGAGCCGTGTTTATATTTTTTCGGTGTATTTTATGAGCAGTCTTACCACAATACCAACAAATGCACCTGATAAGAGTCCCAGTGGCAGCAGCATCGGCGCAAAATAAAGTGCCGTGTTGGTATTAAGCACAAGGCAGGCGGCAACTATCTGCCCTATATTATGGAAAACTCCGCCACACATTCCGACTCCGACCTTTGACATCTTGAATTTCACAGCATAAACCATTGCAATTAGCGAAAACATTCCTCCGAAAAGCGAGTATATAAGTGCATTTAGTCCAGAAAACCACAGGCTTGTTATAAGTACCTTTATAAGCATCACAAAGAATGCCTGCTTTTTGCCAAATCGGCAGAGTGTAAACATTACCGCAATATTACTGAGTCCGATTTTAAAGCCTGTAACAGGTAAAAAAGGGGGCAAAAGTGCCTCTATGTAACCAAGCACTGCAGCTATTGCACACAGCACTCCAATATACGTTATTTCCCTTGCTTTCATTCTTCTCACCTGCTAACTGCATCTGCACCGCTCTTTGTTTCTATTACTACTTTGTTCGGTAGACAAATAATACTTCCGCCTTTTTCATCTATTTCTCCCTGTTTTATGCACAGCTTATCAGGACAGTCAGCCTCTTTCATAAATGCTTTTCCGTCTTTAATCACAAGAGTGTTAGTGCCGTTTATATCGACTGTCCTCTCCTCAGCAAGAGAGTATTCACCTATAACCTCACCGCCTTGGGAGACCTTAATCTTATCAGCACTATCGCCTGAAACTGCAAAATATGCCAAAGCTGACAGTAAAAGCGTTAGTATTATAATCGGTATATCTTTCCTTTTCATAATTTCCTCAAAAAAAGTTCAATTAAATTTCACAATTCATTCATACGGAATACATATTCCTCTGTTATAGTATAATTGTGAATTGGAGAAATACCATTCACAAAAATATACCTTCCCCTTAATATTTTATCGAAAGACCGCATCCGCACAATGCGGTCTTTTGGTGTTTTAGATTAAAGAAAAGTACGCCAGAACAATTATACCAAGTATAATTCTGTACCAGCCGAAAACCTTGAAATCGTGCTTTCTTACATAATCCATCAAGAACCTTATCGCAAGTGCAGATACTATGTAAGCAACTGCCATTCCGACAATCAGCACTGCCCAGTCTGACATCGGCATATTAAGTCCGTATTTAAGGATTTTTAATAAGCTTACGCCGAACATAACAGGAATTGCTAAAAAGAAGGAAAATTCTGCCGCCAAAGAACGAGAGCAACCAATAATTATAGCGCCCAAAATTGTCGCACCCGAACGCGATGTACCGGGTATAATCGAAAGCACCTGAAACATTCCGATAAGAAGAGCCGTTTTATAGCTCATATTCTTCATATCGGTTACCGTTTCCTTTTTGTTCATATTCTCAACTACAAGAAATCCGATACCGTAGACAATAAGCATCGATGCTACAACCCACGGATTTTCTATTTTCTCCATAACAGGGTCCAATAAAAGCCCTATCACAGCCGCGGGCAAACAGGCAACAATAACCTTAAACCACATTTGCCATGTATCCGATTTTTCTTCCTGAGTTTTAGACAGCGCAAAGGGATTAAGCTTCTTAAAATAAAGGGTAACAACCGCCAAAATTGCACCAAGCTGAATTACATAAAGGTACAAATCTGAAGCAGTAAAGCTATCGGTATTATGAATAAAGCTGTTTACCAAAATCATATGTCCCGTACTTGAAATCGGGAGCCACTCGGTTATTCCCTCACCGATGCCAAGCACTAAAGACTTTATCATATCAATTATAAGCATAAACTACTCCTTACTAAGTTTATCAACACAGCTTT
>JAZROS010000247.1:0-2287 GCA_045648825.1 Clostridia bacterium
TATTTTATCAACATCAGAGTAGGTCATACGATGTATAGAACGTATAACAGACTTTGAAATTTTGTAATTTTTGACTGTACCGTCGGGATTTACTGTCATTATGCAAGAAAGAGTAAGCCTGTCCTCGTTTGGAACAAGGGAGCAGACTCCGTTAGAAAGCCGTTCGGGGAGCATAGGTATAACTCTGTCTGCAAGATAAACGCTTGTACCACGCTCGAACGCTTCGCTATCTATTGCGGAATTTGGTTTTACAAAATGGGATACATCTGCTATATGAACACCCAGCTTGTATGAGCCGCCTGCAAGCTTTCTGATGCTTATGGCATCGTCAAAATCCTTGGCATCATCGCCGTCTATTGTAATTATCTTCTCGTTTCTTAGGTCAAGCCGTGATTTTAACTCGGACGCAGAAATAGTATCTGAGATTTTGTCTGCTTCAGTAAGTGTTTCCAAATCAAATTCCGGCTTGATGCGGTGAGTATAGACGATTGAATCGATGCGACTTTTTACAGAGTCGGAATTACCGAGGTTTTTTATAATTTCAGCATCGGGCTGTCCTAAATAATCATAGCCTACAATTTCGAGCAGAACTCTGTCGCCCTTTTGAGCTTTGCTCTTCGTCAGCTGTGGTATATGAATAACGGGATAAAACCTCGGGTCATCGGCTTTTGCGGCAAGAACACCGCCAAAATCTGCAAATACAACTGCGGTAAGAGTATCAGCTCCTCGCTCTAAAATCCTCATAATACGACCCTCGAGATTTTTGCCGTGATGCCTTTTGCCTGTTGGTCTTACCAAAACCTTGTCGCCGTGATTTGCACCGCCCATCATAGTCTGGCTTACATATATGTCCTTTTCGCTACCGTCAACCGCCACAAAGCCAAAGCCGCCGCTCGCCGCACAGGATAAAACGCCCTCTAAAAGCGGCTGCTTTTTATGAACTTTTTTTGATTTATATTTTCTGCTCATTTTTTGTCTTTCCTCAAAACTAAATAAGTTATATAAGTATTTTATCTCATTTTTCGTTAATCATCAAGCTTTCTTTAAAAAAATAATATTTATTAGTATATAGTGGTGAAAAATGCTTGACGAAACTGAAAAATAAAGGTATAATGTATTAGTATGTTTTTATATTTCACAGAAAGGAATGTTAATCATGAAAAAGAAAAGTATTGCAGTACTTGCGCTCATGGTTGTAATTGCAGTTGTAATGAATTATATTGCATTCTTCGGCATTACAATAGGCAATATGAGTTGGGGCGGAGTACTCGACGAGAACGATGGAATCAGAAGAGGTATTGACCTTGCAGGTGGCTCGGTAATATCCTTCCAGGCAAATGCGGAAAATCCGACTGAGGCGGAAATGGATATTGTTGAGTCAATATTCACAGCACGTCTTAATAATTCGGGATATACAGAAGCACGCATCTCAAGAGATGAAGCGGGCAAGATTACGGTAGAAATCCCCTCGGAGACAGATACCGATAAGGCGGCTTCACTTCTCGGCTCAACAGCAAAGCTTACATTTGTTGACGCTGATGATAATGTTGTTCTTGACGGTGCAACAGACATAAAGAATGCAGAGTACAAATTCGGTCAGCTTTCACAGACAAGCTCTCAGGAAGCATATATCGAGCTTACACTCACAAGTGATGCAGTTTCTAAGTTTGCAGAGGCTACAAAGGCTGCTGCACAGAGAACTGCAGATGGCAAAAACTACATCGCAATCAAGATGGATGATGCAATTATCTCATCACCGTCTGTAAAAGAAGAAATCAATTCTGAAACTTGCGTAATTTCAGGCTCGTTTACACCGGAAAGTGCAAAGGAGCTTGCAAATCAGATTAAGTCGGGTGCGCTTCCTTTTGACCTTTCGGTAATTTCAAAGGATACTATTGGTCCTGAGCTTGGTGCAAAGGCACTTCCGTCAAGCTTGTTTGCGGCAGGTATCGGTATTTTGGTAGTAATGCTCTTTATGATTATCATTTACCGTATCCCCGGACTTATCGCTGACCTTGCGCTTTTGATTTATGTTGGTATTATTTCCTTGGTACTTGGACTTATGAGAGTAAACTTAAGCCTTTCAGGTATTGCAGGTATCGTGCTTTCAATCGGTATGGCGGTTGACGCAAACGTAATTATATTCGAGAGAATGAAAGAGGAGCTTAAGCTCGGCAAGACAATCAAAGCATCTGTTGATGCAGGCTTTAAAAAGGCTTTCTCTGCAATTCTTGACTCGAACATTACAACAATTATCACCTGTGTTGTACTTTACTTCTCAGGTATC
>JAZROS010000248.1:0-1647 GCA_045648825.1 Clostridia bacterium
GACCTTGCCGCAATTCAGGAAATGCTCGGTCATTCGGACATATCGACAACGAGAATTTATTCGGGTTTTGTAAAATCAAATATTAAGGATATATATTATAAAACACATCCGAGGGCATAGAGCACCAAAAAGTTGGTTAAAACTCCTAAAAATGCGAAAAGCATATTGTACTTTGGCGGGATTTAGTGTATAATAATATGGTTAGTATATTAAATTGGTAAACGGAGTTAAAATAATGTTTAATATAGTATTGGTAGAGCCGGAAATTCCGCAGAATACAGGCAATATTGCCCGTACCTGTGCGGCAACTGGAAGCAAGCTTCATATAGTAAAGCCGATGGGCTTTGAAATTGATGACAAAAAGCTTAAAAGGGCAGGTCTTGACTACTGGCATCTTTTAGGAATAAAGTATTATGAGAACTTAGACGATTTCTTTGAGAAGAATAAAGACGGCAGGTTCTTCTACTCCACCACCAAGGCACAGTACACATATGCAGATAGCGAGTTTCGAGACGGAGATTACATATTGTTTGGAAAGGAAACCAAAGGGCTTCCGGAGGAGCTTTTATATAAAAACCCCGAACGCTGTATCAGAATACCGATGATAAGCGAGGCGAGAAGTCTTAACCTCTCAAATGCAGTTGCTATTGTGGCATATGAGGCATTAAGACAAACAGGCTTTGAGTCGCTGAAGACGGACGGGCAACTAACCAAATTTGAATGGTAAGGAAGGGAAAAGTTATGAAAAAAATAGGACTTATGGTCGACACAAGTGCTGATATGCCGCAAAAGTATATCGACAAATACGACATTACTCTGGTTAATTTTATTGTTACATTTGGCGAGGAGAGCTTTGTTGCAGGCGAAGAGCTTTCAAATGAGGAGTTTTATAAGAGAATAAAAGAGGGTGCAGTTCACCCCAAAACAGCACAGACACCGTATCAGACAATGTATGATGCAATGCTCAAAGCTGCAAAGGAATGTGAAACACTTATTTTCTACACACTTTCCTCTAAGGCAAGCGGTCAGTTCCAGACAGCAACTCTCATTTCAAAGGAGCTTATGGAGGAAAATCCTGAATTTGATATAAGAATAGTGGATACAATGGCATTTTCGCATTATATCACAGCGACGGTGCTTTATGCGATAGAGCTTATCGAAGCAGGAAAATCTGCAGATGAGATAGTTGAAGAGACCACTAAGTATGCGGCTAAATGGGCAGCCTGCTTTGTTGTAGATGACCTTAACTATCTTATGAAGGGCGGAAGAATTACCAAAACATCAGCGATTGTAGGAACAATGCTGGATATAAAGCCGGCTTTGGGTGTTAAAGACGGAATGATTGCACCGATAGCTAAAATCAGAGGCAAGAAGAGGGTTTTCTCAAAGATGATTGAAATCATCAAGGAAAGCGAGGGCTTTGTTGCCGACAAGGCTAAGTTTATGATAGTACACTCCAATCCTGAAGAGGTTGGCAAGTTCTGTGAGGCGATAGCGGCAGAATTCGGTGAGGATAAGATATATGAGGTTCACGAGATAGGACCGGTTATCGGAACACACACAGGCCCCGGCGTTTTGGCGGCAATTTACTACAAGGAGAATGCGTAATGAAATATATAGTAGTTCTGGGCGACGGTATGGCAGATT
>JAZROS010000249.1:0-11143 GCA_045648825.1 Clostridia bacterium
CTTGGTTTTAAACATATAAACGATAATAGCAATACTAAACAGCACGGAAATCGCACCCAAAATCCATGTGTGATTTTCAAAAATGCTAAAAGCCGCTCCCGTATTCCTCACATACACAATGTCAAAAAGTCCAGGTACAAATGTAAAATGGTCTGTAAGACTGAAATTTTGAACGATAAGTGCCTTGCTCACCTGATCTAAAATAACGGTCAGTGTTGCAATTATAAGCCAGATATACATATCCTTCCTCCGATTTAATCAGTAATAAATTCAAGTGCAGAGATTATCTCATCTTCTGTTACGTCATCAAAAATATCCACCGCTCCGATTGAAACGGGAAGTACAAATCTCAGCTTACCGCCGACTGTTTTTTTATCTGACAGCATAAGAGATAAAATCCTGTCGTAATCATCAATTTTTGTTCTCAGTTTAAAATCATAGCTATCAAGGAGTGCGATTATGCTCTCAAGCTCAATATCGGTTATAAGACCTCGCTCCTCGGCAATATAAGACGCCGCTGCCATTCCGAGTCCTACACACTCGCCGTGAGTAAGCGTATAACCTGATGCACTTTCTATTGCATGGCCTATGGTATGACCAAAATTAAGATGTGCCCTTACTCCGCTCTCCTTTTCGTCTGCTTCAACCACGTTTGCCTTGATGGAACAATTTGTCTTTGACATATCTATCAATGTGTCGGCTTTAAGCCCCTTTACGCAATCAACGTTATCGCTTAAAAAGGAGAAAAACTCGCTGTCCCTTATTATACCGTGCTTTATAACCTCACCCATACCTGATACTATCTCTTTATGCGGGAGAGTTTTTACAGTAGATACATTTATGTAAACGTGTTTAGGCTGCAAGAATGCGCCCAGTATATTTTTTGCACCGCAAAAGTCGACACCTGTCTTTCCGCCAACCGAGCTATCCGACTGGGATAGCAGTGTAGTCGGAACCTGAATAAAGCTTATTCCACGCATATAAATAGCCGCCGCAAAGCCTGCCATATCGCCTACAACTCCGCCGCCCAGTGCAACTATCATAGATTTTCTGTCCAGCTTATGCTCCATACAGGCACTTAATATATCAAGCACCGTCTGCGGTGTTTTATTTTCCTCACCTGCTTTGAAGGCAAAAGAGGCTACATCATAGCCGCCATCTGACAATATACCAAAAACTTCTTTTAAATATAGCTTTTCTACATTGGTATCGGTTACAATCAAAAGCTTCTTGGGTGCTCTAATTTCTCCAAGCAGCTCAGAGAGCTTGCTAAAGTCTCTGTGAAAGCTGATATTATATGAGTTCTCGCCAAGATTTACATATAATTTTTCCATTGTAACCCTCCAAACAACTATATTTCTATTATTGTATCATAAAACGCAAAAAAAGAAAAGACATATTTGCCCTTTCTTTTAAAAAAATTATAATTATTTTATCTGATTGCCTCATACATCAAAAGTGCAGCCGCAACTCCAGCATTAAGCGACTCCGCCCTACCAAAAATCGGGATAATTACAAGCTCATCACACATTTCGAGCAGCTCATCGGACACTCCGTTAGCCTCGTTTCCTACTATTACAGCTATCGAGTCGGTATAGTTTGCAGTTTTAAAATCCTTGCTTTTATCCGACAAAGCGCCCGCTATAAGATGGAGTCCGCTTTCTTTAAGTACCTTATATGAAACATTCTCATAAACATCTGTATGGAAAAAGGAACCCATACTTGCTCGTACAGTTTTGGGGCTATAAAGCTCACAGCATTCTTCCGACAAAAGTACCGAAAAGCCTGCCGCATCAGCAGTCCTGATAATTGTACCCAAATTGCCCGGGTCTCTTATTCTGTCGCAGTAGACATATCTGCCCTTTTGAGAAAAATCCGTCTTTGATGTCTTTTCTATAACCGCCAAAATACCTTGCGGTGTTTTTGTATCACAAAGTCCCTCAAAGATTTCAGCTTTTACAGTAATCACTTCCGCATCGGTAGCTATCTCCTCCTCATAATCGGAAGCTTTAACTATGTATCTTACCCTTGCACCTGCAAAAACAGCATCAGAAACAGATTTTCTGCCCTCTACTGTGTATAGTCCGTTTTCGTCCCTGCCCTTTTTAGTGAGCAGGGATTTTATGAACTTGTATTTTTCGTTTTTAGCCGATGTGATTTCCATTTCATTTCTCCTTTACATAAACAGCAACAAGCTTACCGCCATTACAAGCATACCCAAAACTGCACCAATAATTGTTACTCTGCTCTTTTCAATTTCTCTTGCCATCGGCAAAAGCTCTTCAAGGGATATAAAGACCATAATTCCTGCAACCGAGGCAAAAAGTGCTCCGAACACAAAATCGTTGAAAAATGGTCTTAATACCATATACCCTATAATCGCACCTACAGGTTCTGTCATACCTGACAAAAATGAAACATAAAACGCTTTCCATCTGCTGCCTGTAGAAAAATAAATAGGCGCAGAGGTAGCAATACCCTCAGGGATATTATGAATTGCAATCGCAACAGCAATAGCCACTCCCAAATGCGGGTCCTTAAGTGCAGAAGTGAATGTGGCAAGGCCTTCAGGAAAGTTATGTATTCCTATGGCAAGCGCCGTCATAAACCCCATTCTCTCCAACATTCTTCCGCCGTTTTCTTTCTTATTTGCACCAATATCACCCTCTGCCGAAGGCACAAAAAAGTCAATAAGACCAATAAGTACAATTCCTGCAAAGAAAAATATTACAGTAAAAGCCGTTCCTCCAACATCGCCAAGTCCGTTTGAGAGATATGTCTTTGCCTTGCCAAATATTTCTATCATCGACACATAAATCATCACACCTGCCGAAAAACCGAGAGAGCAGGCGAGAAATTTTGTGTTTTGTCTCTTTGCAAAAAGTGCAATCACGCTGCCGACACCTGTGGAAAGTCCCGCAAAGACGGTCAGCAGCAATGCAAATAACACTTCGTTTTCCATTAAAATTCCGCCTCCTTAGAGAAAATCCTGCTGTTACCATATTACTGATATTGCAGGATTTTTGTGCGGAATTTGTTAATTTTCTACCGGCTTTACCACTGAAAGAGCAGCTCTTTCGGCGTTAAAATGCTCTTTAAAACGTTTTTCTACATCTTCAAAGGTAACCGACTCAAACACTCTCGGATAATCAAAATAATCACCTTCAGTAAAAAGCTCGGTTATAAAACTGTGTGCATAGCCTTCAATATCGTTAAAGGAGCGGATAAAATCTCCCCAGACTACCTTTTTGATACGGTCAAAGTCCTCACGGTGAATAACCGTTTGAGATAGTTCTTTTATAATCTCATCAAATACCTTTTTAGGATTTGGGGATTCACCCTCTATTGCAGTAAAGCCATACGCAATCTGCGGATTAAACTCTACCGAAAAGCTATTGTTTATAAGTCCCTCGGCATAAAGTCTGTTATAAAGTGCTGTGCTCTTTCCAAAAAGCATCTCGCAGAGAATGTCCATCTCAACAGTCTTTTTCATCAGTTTTTCACCGCCATAGCCAACATCTGCATCCTTCCATCCCATCATAAAAATCGGCTGTGCAACAGAAATTGTCTGCTCACAATATGCTGATGCAATCGTGTCCGGTTCATCAGGGTAAATTCTTTCGATTTCTTCGGTAAAAGGCTCATTATTCTTAATCGCACTCTCAATTACCGAAAGAGTTTCCTCTGCATCCAAATCTCCTGTAACAAAGATTGCCATATTGGAAAGGTTATAAAATGTATTATAGCATTTGTAAAGAAGCTGTTCGTCAATTTTAGAAATACTTTCTACAGTACCTGCAATATCAAGCTTTACAGGATGATTGTGATAAAGGCAGCCTAAAAGGTTAAAGAAAACTCTCCACGGTGCATTATCGTCATACATCTTGATTTCCTGACCGATTATCCCCTGCTCCTTCTGTACACTTTCCTTTGTGAAATATGGGCTTTGAACATAGCCCATAAGCGTTTTTAGATTATCATAGAAGCAATCGGTACACGAAAAGAGATATGCCGTCATATTAAAACTTGTAAATGCGTTGGCATTACCGCCGAACTTTGAAAATTTATCAAACACATTACTTCCGTCAGGTTGGTCAAACATTTTATGCTCGAGGTAATGAGCAATTCCGTCGGGGACTTTTGTAATTTTATCCTCACCCGGCACTTTAAACTCCGAGTCAACAGAGCCGTAACGTGTTCCGAATATAGCATAGCTTGAGCTATAGCCTTTTCTTGGCATAATATAAATTGACAAACCGCTCGGGTGCTTACTGCAGTAAAGGCTTTCACCGGTTAATTTATCTACTCTTTTTTCCATCGGCTTTATTCCCTCCCTGCAAGATAATAAACACTGTTAAGCTCAATGCCCTTAGCAGCATCTGTTACGTCCTTTAAAGTAACCTCATCAATCTTTTTAATATAGTAATCTATATCGTAGTTTGTGCCCGCAACCTTTTCGCCAAGATAAAAGCTTTGCATATAAAGCTGGTCGTCATAATATGAATTAAGGCTGTTTATAAGAGCCATTTTTGCAGCGGTAATTTCGCCGTCGGTTATATTTCCATTTTTCAGCTCATCAAGCTGAACTAAAATTTCGTCATAGGCTTTCCCAAAATTCTCAAATTCAACCCCTGCATTTACTGCAATAAAGCCTTTAAATTTATGATACTGACTTCCTGCATAATATGCCAAAGACAGCTTTTCACGGACATTGTTAAAGAGCTTAGAATGTGCTCCTCCACCAAAAATACTGTTAGCCACAATCATACCCCAGTTAGCCTCATCAGCAGGCTTTATTCCGGTAGTAAAGCTCATAGCAAGCTTTCCCTGTGTAACATCCATATTCTCTGTTACCGTTTTAATTTCTGCTGTTTTTTCAAGAATTTCACACTTCGGCAGTTTAGCACTCTTAAAAGTCTTTTCCGATACCAATGCAGAAAGTCTCACGGCAAGTGCATCAATGTCTGTTTCTCCAGCAGCAAACACATCAATTTTAGATGATGTAATCATATTTTTGTAGTATTCAAAAAGTTCGCCGTTGTCAATTTCTGAAACAGTTTTTTCATCACCCAATCTTGAAACTGCATAGGGTGTGTCTTCACTTGTAATCTGACAAAGTCGTTCATTGGCATAAGTTCTTTTATCATTGACTGTTGCTCTTATTCTGTCAATTAAGTTTTTCTTCTCCTGAGAAAATACATCATCGTTAAATCTGCCGTCAGAAACCGCAGGTGAAAAGATAACACCAAACAAAACCTCTATAAGCTGGCTTAAAAGTTTTTCCCCGCCCATCGTATATTTATCGGATATACACTCTGTCTCAAAGGACAGTATGTGGTCCTCGCCCTTTTTGCTGACGCCCGAGGCTAAGGTTGAGCCGTAAAGCTCATCGAGTCTTTTGGTCAAAAGCTCTCGTGTGGGATATTCCGCTGAGCCTTGTTTTAGAACTGACGCAAGAAGTGCATTACACGATGCAGTTTTCTTATCAAGCGGACAATGGATATAAAACCCTACAGTTGTTGTTTTAAGCTTTCCCATAGGAATATAGGTAAGCGTAATATTCTCATTTATTGTTTTGGTCTGTAACATCGATAACCTCCGAAAAGTAAAGTATTTACTTTACATAATGGATATATTTTACATCTTTTTTCCTTCTATGTCAAGCTATTAGCCAACATAGCTTTCTATCTCTTCTATGGTAAGGTCAGGGTGTGCGGCAAGGTTTATTCCGTTTGCAATCGTCTTGGCTGCCCTGTCTATTACAAGGTCGATTTCTTTTGGTGTAACAACAAGGTTTTTTCCGCCCCATCTGCCGCCGCTTAAAATATCCGCGTCAACTACTGTCGGCACACCGACAGCAATAACAGGCACACCGAGCATTTCCTCGTTTATTGCATTACGTCTGTTACCCACACCGCCACCTGGTGTTAACCCAGTATCAGATACCTGTATTGTTGTTGAAATATTATTTGCATCACTTGCCGCAAAGGCATCTACAACAATCACAAGTTCAGGCTTTTTCTCATTTACAATGCCTTTTAGTATCTCTGATGTTTCCATTCCTGTTGTTCCTAAAACTCCGGGTGCGATTGCTGAAACTCTGCCCAGCTTTTCCACAAAATCATATTGCAGCTGCCCCTTTATATGATTGGTAACAAAAACCCTCGAAACAACCTCAGGACCCAATGCATCAGGCGTAATGGCACGATTGCCGAGTCCTGCTACAAGTATATCCTTTCTTGTATCTGCAAGCTTATTTATACTTTCCGCAAGCAAGATGTATGCCGTGTGATAGGCTTGTGTATCGTAGAGAAGCTCCTGTGCTTTTATTGTTATATACCTGCCCCTTGGTTTGTTGAGTCTTTTTTCAGCATCTTCTGTTTCAACCAAAACTTCAATTACTTCTACACCGCTATGATTTTCCCTTGTTAATTTTACTCCCTCACCCCAAGCTGACTCGTGGGCTTCAAGAGCTAAATCAGTTCTGTTTAACAACACACTCACTCCTTATGCGCCTACTATGCTCCTTAGAATATCGGACAGAATTGCAAGAAAGCTCTTCTTCTCGACATCTACCTCTGCCACCAAATCCACCTGACCTATAGATTTTCCGCCCATCACAAATTCCGCTCTGCCTATAACCTCACCCACGCTAACAGGTGCAGTTATAACCTCTGCCAAGGTTACATTCGTTTCTATTTCCGATATATCATTCTTATTTACCACCTCAGAAAAATCGCTTAAAGCTACCGCTTTTACACTATCTTCTATACCCTTTCTCACCTTTACAGTGCCGAGAGCCTCGCCTTTTGATACAGGTCTTACAACCCTGTAATTTGCAAAACCGTAGTCTAAAAGTCCGCTTGCGTCTTGAAATCTTTCCTTAGATGTAGGCGCGCCCAAAACAACAGCAATTAAAGACAAGCCATCACGGGTGGCACTTGCACAAAGACAGCATCCCGCAAGGTCTGTAGAGCCTGTTTTAAGTCCTGTCGCACCACGGTAGAAACGCACAAGCTTATTGGTATTTGCAAGCTCAAATTTACCGTCTCTTAAACTGTCCGTCCATATGGTAGTGTAGTCAAAAATCTTCTCGTGCTTACATAGCTCTCTTGCCATTATCGCAACATCACGGGCAGAAGAATAGTGTCCGTCTGCGTCAAGTCCGTTTGTATTTATAAAGTTGGTATTGTTCATTCCAAGCTCTTTTGCCCTCTTGTTCATAAGTGCAACAAAGCTTTCTACGCTTCCTGAAATATGCTCTGCCATAGCAACACATCCATCGTTTGCCGAGGCAACTGCAATGCCCTTTAACATATCGCTGACAGATAGAACCTCGCCTGTTTCCAAAAACATAGTAGAGCCGCCCATACTCATTGCATATTCACTTACAGTTACCTCGTCTGCAAGCGTAAGCCTGCCGCCGGCTATTTCCTCCATAATAAGAAGCATCGTCATTATTTTTGTAACGCTTGCAATAGGTAGCTTTACGTCTGCATCTTTTTCGTGCAAAACCTTACCCGTTTCCTGCTCTATCAGTATAGACGCCTTTGCCGATGTAGTAATTTCCTCAGCACTTGCCGGAATAAATACCGCAAGCAATGATAATGATATTATAATCGAAATAATTTTTTTCATATTTTAACCCTGCCTTTCTTTTCGTTTATTATCTGCATTTATTTCGTACATATACAATAAGACCGCCCTTTATGAGCGGTCAGTATATTTTACATCTTTCAAAAAAATCTTCTGTTGTGAGCCTTCCATGTCTGTTAAATCTTTTGAGCAATCTTATACTGTCAGGATTTTTTGTAAGAAAATTTTTCCCCTCAGTACAGGTAAATGTCATCAGGTAGCCGTTTTCAGATAAAATCTGTTCAGATTCTTCACAAAACGCTCCGTACGGATATGTATAAATTTGAGGCTCTATACCGCAATTCTCCCGAAGTAGAGTGTGGGTTTTGCGCATATCTTCGTAAAAGCGTTTTTTATATTCTTCTTTATCCTCATATTTCCCGATTTTTGCACCAATTCGTCCGTTTTTAATATCGTGATAATCGTAGCTGTGATTACCGATTGCAACTCTGCCGCTTTTAACCAACTCATCAATATCACACCATCTTAAATAGCTGTATGCAGCATTAGCCTCATCAAGCTCGGAAAACTTTTCGGTGTAGCTGCCAACTATTGATATAATTGCATAAGCATCATATTTTTCCAAAAGCGGTAAAAGATAGACCAGATTATTATAACTTCCGTCATCAAAGGTCAGGATATAAGATTTTTCAGGTAATATACCATTACCCTTTGAATAATTTATAATCTCTTCTGCAGAAACGCTTTTATATCCGTGGCTATTGAGATATTTAATATCTGCTTCAAGGCTATCCGGTCTTACAACATATCTTCCGGTTCTTTCGGTGTCCTTTAATATGCTGTGATACATTATAACAACAAACTCTTCACCCTTTTCCTCGGTATGAATTACTCCTGCACCAATAATAAAACATGCAATTATTGCCAGATAATATGCTATCTTCCTCAAGCTGCAAACCGTAAACATATGAGTATCCCTCCTACTTTATAATGTATATGTTTTAAAATACAAAAATACCCGACTTTTTTAAGTCGGGTATTTAAATTATTCTTCATCTTCGGGAGCATCCCAGTTATGATAAATGTTTTGAACATCATCATTGTCCTCAAGATTTTCGATGAGCTTTGTCATCATCTTGATTTGCTCCTCATCGGTTAGAGTTACCATTGTCTGCGGAACCATTGTAATTTCTGCACTTGAAAATTCATATTTACCCTCTAAGGCATCTCTTACAGTATGGAAATCCTCGGGAGCTGTGGTAATTTCTATACACTCCTCATCAATTTCTATATCCTCCGCACCTGCTTCTAAAGCATCCATTGTGATAGTATCCTCGTCAATGCTGTCATTTTCGATTACGATAACACCTTTACGGTCGAACATAAAGCTTACACAGCCTGTCTGTCCCATATTTCCGCCAAACTTGTCAAAGTAATGACGTACATCTGCTGCCGTACGGTTTCTGTTATCGGAAAGTGCTTCTACAATAACTGCAACACCGTTAGGGCCGTAGCCTTCATATGTGATATTTTCGTAATTATCGCCGTCGGTAGTACCTGCCGCCTTTTTAATTGTACGGTTAATATTGTCGTTAGGCATATTAGCCGCTCTTGCCTTTGCGATTGCATCCTTAAGGCTTGAGTTGTTATCAGGCTCAGGTCCGCCCGACTTGACAGCAACTATAATCTCTCTTGCAATCTTGGTAAAAATCTTTGCTCTTTGAGCATCATTTGCACCCTTTTTACGTTTAATGGTGCTCCATTTTGAATGTCCTGACATAGCCTATTTCTCCTTATTCTTCGCTATTTTCAAACTCTTCCGAGTATGACGGTTGATATTCAGTTGCCTCGTAGCCGCTTGAATAACCGCCGAAGCTGCTCTTTTTATCGGAATATCTGGTTCTTGAATAAGGTCTGGGGTTTTTGGGAGAAATTACCACCTTACGGTACGGCTCTTCACCAACTGAGAAGGTTGTAACCTTGTCATTAGATTGAAGATTTGCGTGAATAATTCTGCGTTCATACGGATTCATCGGCTCTAATGTATGCTTTCTTCCTGTTTTTGCTACCTTCTGTGCAAGACGCTCAGAAAGCGCAATTAAGGAATCGTGGCGCTTTTGACGATAGTTTTCCGCATCGATTGTAACCTTGATATAATCGTCTGTCATTCTGTTTACAACAAGAGATGTAAGGTACTGGATACTATCTAATGTATCTCCTCTCTTGCCGATGACAATGCCTAAATTATCACCGATAAGCTCAATATTAAGCATATTATCGTCAAGATCTGTTTTTACATCAACATCAAGATTCATTGTTGCAAAAAGGTTATTCAAGAACTTCTTTGCAGCAGATGAGATAACGTCATTAACCTCTGCCTCTACAACAGCTTCCTTTGCGCCTAAGCCGAGAAAGCCCTTTGTACCCTCTTCAACGACAGTGAATTTCACCTCATCCTCTGAAAGTCCGAGCTCTGCCAAAAGGAGCTCTTTAGCTTCATCTATGCTTTTTGCTGTTTTTTCTGTTTTTTTCGGGAATTTTAACAACGAAATCATCCTCCTTATTATCTAAATAAACATTAAGTAAATACTGCGTTACAATCTGCATAATACTTGATGTTATCCAATATACACCCATAGCCGCCGGAAGTGTAAAAGTAAATACTCCGGTCATTATCGGCATCATATAATTCATTGTCTTTGACATAGAATTCATAGTAGCCGCTGTATCTCCCATATCGTCTGTCTTCTTTGCCGAAGTCATTTTCTGACTCTGTTTCATAGAAAGCCATGTTGCAAAGACAGCGACTGCAGGGATTAAAAGCAACAAAATTGTGCTCATATTATCAAAATTTCCACTAAATAGTGCAGATATTCCTGCTGAAGGGTTCTTTGACAAATCAAGGCCAAGGAAATTAAAGTTAAGTACCCAGTCGGAAAATTCTCCAACAGTTTCCTCAAGATATCTTGTCCATGTGAGGAACTGTATCTGATAAGTTTTTTGAATACGCTCTGCTAAGATGGCAGGCTCAAGATTTTTAATACCCTCTACTGCGTGCATAACTAAGGGATCAGCAGCCATTTTTGCTATAACATCGCTAATTCTTTCTATAACTGCTTCAAGCTTAAAGTCAACATTAAGAAGATAGCTTAAAGGTCTTTGAATTACCTGATACAGACCGATAAGTATAGGGAACTGAATAAGTAAGGGCAGACATCCGCCTGTCATACTTACATTATTCTCCTTATAAATCTTCATCATCTCTGTCTGGAGTTTCTCTTTATCATTTGCATATTTTTTCTGCAGTTCCATTATTACAGGCTGTATTTTCTGCTGTTTTTTCATACTCTTCTGAGACCTTATCTGCAAAGGCATCAAAAGCAGCTTAACCACAACGGTAAAAAGCACAATCGCCCAACCGTAGTTCTGTACAATACTATAAATAAACTGAATAATAAAGCCAAGAGGCTTTGTAATAAAAAATTCGAACATCAGACATTTCCTTTCGTAATAAGGCTATTCAAGGGGGTCGTAACCGCCCTTATGG
>JAZROS010000250.1:0-2854 GCA_045648825.1 Clostridia bacterium
GTGGGCGTTGCAGTTTTTATTGCATTGATAGTTATCATAGGAATTGGTGCGGGAATGTATACTGCTGTTTCCAATGACCTTAAAGATATGAATGTGCAGAACCTTGCACTTAATTACTCCTCATTTGTGTATTATAATGACGAAAACGGCAATGCAGTTGAGGAGGTTCAGCTTCATCACGAAGGCGAGCGCAGAGTCTGGGTTGACTCGGAGGATATAAGTATAAACCTCAAAAATGCCGCAGTTGCCATCGAAGATGAAAGATTTTATCAACATGGCGGTATCGATTTAAAACGTACTTTTGGTGCTGCTGTTAAATGGGGACTTTCAAAAATTGGCATTGGTGATGCTTCCTATGGCGGAAGTACCATTACACAACAGCTTATTAAAAACATCACCAACGAAAAGGACCGCTCTGTTACCCGTAAAATCAAGGAAATGATGCGTGCCGTCGCATTGGAAAAGCAGATTGATAATAAGGATACCATACTTACTATGTATCTTAACATCAGTTACTTCTCTAATCAATGTAACGGTGTAGAGGCTGCATCTAATCTCTATTTTTCCAAACACGCATCTGAAGTTACACCTGCTGAGGCAGCACTTATAGTGGGCATAACACAGCGACCCACCTACTATGATCCCATTAGAAATCCTGAAAATGCTCTGGCAAAACGAAATACAGTTCTTAAAAAGATGTATCAGCACGATTACATCACAAAAGAAGAGTACAACGCGGCAAAGGATAGTCCATTAGGCTTAAGCACATCTGCTACTGCTTCTAAAAAAGCGGTATATTCATATTTTGTAGATGCTGTTATAAACGACGTTATAAATGACCTTATAGACAAAAAAGGTTATTCAGAAACATTTGCTGAACAACAGGTTTTCTCCGGCGGTCTTAAGATTTATACCACAATGGACAAATCCGTTCAGGATGCGATGGAAAATGTATATGAAAACAGAGCCGGATTCCCCGCAAACAAAGGCCCTCAGTCAGCTATGGTTGTCTTAGACCCGAAGACAGGAGAAATTAAGGGCTTGGTCGGCGGAGCTGACAAAAAAACAGAAGCCAGAGGTCTAAACCGTGCAACTCAAGCAAAAAGACAGCCCGGTTCATCAATTAAGCCGTTGTCGGTATATGCACCCGGAATTGAACTCGGAAAGATCAACTCTGCAACAGTATTAAAAGACGAAAAGGTTTCCATAGGAGATTGGAGTCCATCAAACTCTTATAATGGCTATAAGGGCGATATGGTTCTTTCCAAATGTATCGAAATATCATCAAATACGACTGCTGTCAAAGCTCTCCAGCTTTTAGGAATTGAGAACAGCTATAATTTTGCGAAAAACAAGTTCCATTTAGACGATGTAGTACCTGCTGATAAAAGCCTTGCTTCATTGGGCCTTGGCGGTCTTACAAACGGTGTTACTGTCCGTGATATGGCAGGTGCATACGGTGCATTGGCAAACGGCGGTATGTACAACAGACCTCATACCTACACCAAGGTGCTCGACAGCACAGGTGAAGTTTTGCTGGAATTTGACGAAAAGCCACAGCGTGCCATAAGCGAAGCAACTGCATTCATTATGACCAAGATGCTTGGTGATGTTATAACAGGAAGCTCCGGTACAGCACGTTCTGCAAAGCTCAACAACATTCCTGCATATGGCAAAACAGGTACAACCAATGATAATAAGGATAAATGGTTTGTGGGATATACAACACATTATGTAGGTGCTGTTTGGTTTGGCTTTGACACCCCGAAAAACCTTAGAACAGTTGGCATAACTAATAACCCATCATGTGTAATCTGGAAAAACGTAATGAACAAAATTCACAGCGGACTGTCCTCTGATGGTTTTGACGCGCCAACATCCGTTAAGAGAACATCAATATGTTCAAAGACGGGTATGCTTGCTTCCGTAGGATGCAGGTATGCAATAAGTGGATACTTTGTTGCAGGAAATATTCCATCACGTTTCTGCAAAAATATACACCCAGGCGAGGAACCATCACCATCTCCGGATAGTGTATCGCCGAGTCCGGATGCATCAGCTTCACCAGATGCAACGACGGATAGCGGGACATCCGAGTCGTCGTCTCCATCACCTGCTACACCTACACCTATATCAACACCCGTTCCAACACCGGAACACATTTCACTTGACTAATACACTACAATAATTTCAGGAGGTGATGAAAATGCACAAGAATTTTCTGCAATTACTTGAAGATAAAAATTATCAAGAGCTTAAAGAATTATTGGTAAGTCTTGAGCCGGCTGATATAGCTGTGCATTTCTCAGAACTATCCGAAAGACACCGTGCGATAATGTTCAGGCTTCTGCCCAAGGAAACAGCTGCAGAAGTCTTTGTAGAGCTTGACTCCGATATGCAGGAAGCTCTTATAATAGGCTTTTCAGATAACGAGCTAAAGGAAATTGTCGATGAGCTTTATGTCGATGACGCCGTTGACATTATAGAAGAAATGCCTGCTAACGTAGTAAGCAGAATTCTAAGGCATGCCGATAGCGAAATGCGCCGTGATATAAATCAAATGCTTCGTTATCCACCTGACAGTGCAGGCAGCATTATGACAACCGAATATGTCAATCTAAGAAAAGATATGACAGTTGAGGATGCATTTACACACATCAGAAGAAAAGGCACAGACAAGGAAACTATTTATACCTGTTACGTTACTGATAACAACCGTATTCTTGAAGGTCTTGTAACAGTCAAGGATTTACTCCTCAATGACTATTCCTGCACCCTTGAGGAAATAATGGAAACAAATGTCATATACGTTAATACTACTGATGACCAGGAATATGCAGCAAGCCAATTTGAA
>JAZROS010000251.1:0-2229 GCA_045648825.1 Clostridia bacterium
CACCGACACCTGTGCCCGACGTAACCACTACCGAAGAAACGGTTAATAAGCCAACCTTCCCCGAGCCAAGAGCAAAAGCTGCACTTCTTTATGATTTAAAAGGCGGAAGAGTTATATATGAAAAAAATGCAACTGAACGTAATTACCCTGCATCTGTTACTAAGATTATGACCGCTATGCTTGCACTTGAAAAGGGTAACCTTTCGGATGTGATTACAGTTTCTGACAGTGCTCTTGCTGATATTACATACCTTCATTCAAAAATCGGACTTAAATCAGGAGAACAAATGACATTGGAAAACCTTTTAACAGGTCTTCTTGTAGCATCAGCAAATGATGCAGCAAATGTTATCGCAGAACACATTTCAGGTGATATACAAAGCTTCGTCGCTCTTATGAATCAGCGAGCAGCAGAGCTTGGTATGACAAACACACATTTTGCCAATCCGCACGGCTTTCATGACGACAATCACTACACAACCGCTGCCGACATCTCGATTATGGCTCGCGAGGCTCTTAAGAACCCGAAATTCTGTGAGCTTGTAAAAATTAAAACCACCAAATTACCTGCTACAAACTTAAACGAGGAACGTATGATTTCCTCAACAAACCATCTTATCAGCCGATACCGCAACACCTTTCACTACTATCCCTATGCTACTGGTGTGAAAACAGGTGCTACCGACGAAGCAGGCAACTGTCTGGTTGCATCAGCAGAAAAGAACGGAATGTCTCTTATGTCGATAGTTCTTGGCTGTGAAAATGCTGACCAGAAGGAAAACGCATATTCTTTTGTTGATTCAAAGGCGATGTTTGAGTATGTGTTCGAGAACTACAAAAGTGTAACATTGGCAACAACCTCAGATATTATTTCCGACTCAAAGGTCTATGAAGCAAAGGACAGTACAAGGGTTGCTCTTTCACCGTCAAAAGATATTATTATGCTACTCCCTAAGGATTACTCAGAAGAGAACATAACAACTGACATAAAACCTCAGGAGAACATAAGCGCTCCTATCGAAAAGGGTGTAAATCTTGGTACTGCCACATATACATACAAGGACGCAAATGGTTTGGCAACTCACGCTGTACAGGTAGATTTATTGGCAGCAAACGAAGTTAAAAGAGATCATCTTCTGCATTTACTGCACGGAGTCGCAAATATAATCTTTAGTCCGTTTGTACTAATTCCGCTAATTGTTATTGCAGTATTTCTTATAATGAACGCAATTAACCGCAGCAAACGCAGAAGAATAAGACGAAAAAGAATGAAGTCGCAAAGACCCGTAAGACGTGCTTCGTATAATACACAGCAAAACCGTACCGCACAGACGAGAAGAACAACCTACAACACAAGGTCATCTCGTGGCGGCTACAGTAGCTCCAGAAGCTCATCTAGTCAATATAGTTCAAGAAGACCTACATCTTCTTCCACTGCCACGAGACCAAAAAGACCTTCCTCTAACCCTCCAAGAACTCCGGACCCGTGGGATAAATACAGATAATATTAACGGCATACCATAAGGTATGCCGTTTTAACATCTTTATCTCATTTTTCCAGTGCGTGAATTTTCTCAATTCTATTCTGATGTCTGCCACCTTCAAATTCTTCCCTAAGGAATGTGTCGCAAATCATAAACGCAAGCTCTCTGCCTGTAACTCTGCCACCAAGACAAAGAATATTTGCATCGTTGTGCTTTCTGGTCATTTTGGCAGAATACACATCACCGCAGAGGGCAGCACGGATACCATCTACCTTGTTTGCAGCAATCGA
Source organism: Clostridia bacterium (assembly GCA_045648825.1). Classification (GTDB taxonomy): domain Bacteria; phylum Bacillota; class Clostridia; order UBA1381; family UBA1381; genus HGM11525. Next base: position 1,775 of record JAZROS010000251.1, read on the forward strand.
AATTCCTATTCCTGTGCCGCAGATGAGTATGCCTTTTTCATATTCACTGTTTGCCACTGCCTTTGCTACCTTTTCAGCTATATCAGGATAATCACAGCTATCCTCGGTATATGTCCCAAAATCAAAAAGTTCTATTCCCTGCTCTTTGAGATATTTTATAATATGTGTCTTAAGCTCAAAACCGCCGTGGTCGCTTCCTATTGCTAGCATACTTATTCCCCTTTTTTGTTTTCTCTTTCTCTCTCTGCCTGAGATTTCCTTAAGTATACAGGTACAATTCTACTATACTCAATACACTCCTTAGACTTAGCCGCAATAGCAGCAGATGCAGCCATCTGTGCGTTTAAATTTGCAGGTGCAAAAAATGCAAATTCCCCCAGGGTTTCCTTTATCCTTTCTCTAAAAACAGGTAAGCCATCCCCAAGAAATATTGTCTTTTCTCCCAAGCTTTTAAT
>JAZROS010000252.1:0-3199 GCA_045648825.1 Clostridia bacterium
GGAGATTTTAGAAACGGTGTTACTTTTGAGCAGGACGGCAACGTATTTCAGGTTGTTGAGTTCCAGCACGTTAAGCCTGGTAAGGGTGCTGCTTTCGTAAGAACAAAGCTTAAGAATGTTATCACAGGCGGTGTGGTTGAAAAGACTTTCCGTCCTGATGAGAAAATGCCCAAGGCACACATCGAAAGAAAGAATATGGAGTACTCCTACAACGACGGAGACCTTTACTACTTTATGGATCAGGAAACATTTGATATGATTCCTATCGGTGCTGACCAGATTGGCGATTCTTTGAAGTTCGTTAAGGAAAATATGGTATGTATGATTCTTTCATACAAGGGCAACGTATTTGGTATTGAGCCGCCTACATTTGTAGAACTCGCTATCACAGAAACAGAGCCAGGCTTCAAGGGTGATACAGCAACAGGTGCTAAAAAGCCTGCTACACTTGAAACAGGTGCTACTATTATGGTTCCCTTGTTCGTTGACGAAAACGATGTTATCAGAGTGGACACAAGAACAGGCGAATATATGGAAAGAGTTTAATTCTCGAGAGGAGCGTTCAATATGGATAGCTTAACTTCCAAGGCTGCTTACCTTAAAGGTCTTGCAGACGGTATGAATCTTAACGCAGACAAGGCTGAAAACAAGCTGCTTTTAAAAATTATAGAAACAATCGGCGAAATTGCAGAAACTGTTGATGATGTTTGCTATCAGGCAGACGAGCTTGAAGAAATGGTTTCTGACATCGACGAAGACCTTCATGATGTAGAAGAAATCGTCTATGACCTTGACGATGACGACGATTACGAAGACGACGATGACGACGATTTTGACATTGTGGACTATGATGATGACGAGGATATGGGGTTCTTTGAAATTCAGTGCCCTAACTGCAACGAGGACGTAATGGTTGACTTTGATGCACTCGACGACGATGCTCCCATCATCTGCCCCAACTGTCGTGAAGAAATCGAGCTTGAGTTCGATTGCGATTGCGACTGTGATTGTGATGACTGTCATCACGATGATGAATAATTAAAAAATTAACCGCTTTCCTTATTGGAAAGCGGTATTTTTTATTACAACTTTTCTGCAATCTCCCATGCATTCTTTACAATAATATCTGCACCTGCTTTTTCAAGCTCTACCCTGTCTCTGAATCCCCATTCTACTCCTACAGTTCTAAATCCTGCGTTTTTGCCCGTTTCAATATCTACCGATGTATCTCCGACAAATGCAGTTTCGTCGGGCAAAACGCCCAAAAGTCTGCATATTTCAAATGCCGCGTCAGGTGCAGGCTTTACGAGATAATCAGCACGTTTTCCCCATACCTCGTCGAATATTCCGCCAAACATCTTTTCTACAATCGGTTTTACCACATTGTCGGGCTTGTTTGATAAAACTGCAAGCTTCACATCATTCCAATTAAGCATTTTCAAAAGTGCTTCCACATTATCGTACGGCTCGGTGAGGTAAAGCTGGTCAGCTTCATATGCCCTGTCATACACCGCTCCAACCTTTTCATACAAATCGGGAGTATCATTGCCAGTTTCGCCAAGCATTCGGTGTATCAGCAAATCTCTGCCATTACCGATAAGCGATTTGTACCGCTCCTGTTTAATAGGCGGTAAGCCATACTCTCCAAGAGCCTTATTTCCATAATATGCAATAGTCGGCAGCGTGTTAAGCAAAGTGCCGTCTAAATCAAATATTACTAATTTAATCATGATCATTTCCTCATATTTTTTTAAGTTTGGCATATGCCGCCATTAACCTCTTTGTTCCAACGGTTGCAAATTCAATTTCCAGAAGTGCATCACGTTCAAATGGTGTAACCGCTTTTACAACACCCTCGCCAAATTTTGCGTGAGATACTCTGTCGCCTGTAGTAAAGGTACTGCCAGAAACATTTTCTGCCTTAGCGGCAGTCGGCTTTTTATAGGTTTCTGCAAAGGGCGCACTGCGGCGGAAGTTCTCTGTCGCAGTTTTTAGTGCTCTGTCGATTACAGGACTTACATCCTTGATATACTCGGCAGGTATTTCCTTATAAAATCTTGACGGGAACGAGGGCGTAGTCTTGCCGAAAATTGTTCTCTGTCGAGCCATGGTAACATACAAGGTTTCCTTTGCACGAGTTATTGCAACATAGCAAAGACGGCGTTCCTCCTCAATATCCTCATCGGTATTTGACCTTGTAGACGGGAAAAGTCCGTCCTCAAGACCCGCAATAAAGACCACAGGGAACTCAAGACCTTTCGCGCTGTGTACCGTCATAAGCACACACGCGTCCTGATCCTCGTCATATGCGTCAATTTCAGATACGAGTGCAACATTCTCCAAAAATCCGCCAAGCGAGGGATTTTCAGCCGACTTTTCGTACTCGGTAACCGCTGACATAAATTCGTTTATATTCTCTATTCTTGTCCTTGACTCCACACTGTTTTCAAGCTCAAGCATTGCCATATATCCGCTCTCGTTTAAAACTCTTGCGACAAGGTCGGAAACGTGTGTTACCTCAGCTGCTTTCTGGAAGGTCTTTATAAGTCTTCCAAACTCTACCATTTTAATTGCCGCTCTTGAAAGCTCGGAGTATTCGTTTGCAAAAAGCACAGTTTCAAACAGGGTAATATCATTTTCTGCCGCGATATTCTCTGCTTTCTCAATAGATGCCGCGCCTATTCCCCTTTTCGGCTCGTTTATAATCCTCTTAAGGCTCACCGAGTCGGCGGGATTATGAATAATACGAAGATACGCAATAATATCCTTAATTTCCTTGCGGTCATAGAACCTTAAGCCCGCCAAAACACGATACGGAACGGCGTACTGCAAGAGCATTTCCTCAAGCACACGCGATTGTGCATTAGTACGATAAAGAATAGCACAGTCGGAGAACTTAGCACCCTTTTTCACCCTGTCGGAAATCTGACCTGCAATAAATCGTGCCTCATCACGTTCATTCTGTCCCACAAAGCTGAAAATCAAATCTCCGCCGTCCTTTGATGTCCAGAGATTTTTACCCTTTCTTCCGCGATTGTGGGCAATTACTGCATTTGCGGCATTTAAGATATTAGATGTTGAACGGTAGTTCTGCTCCAATTTAACAACGTGTTTGTCCGGATATTCCTTTTCAAAGTCAAGTATGTTTCTTATATTAGCACCACGGAAACGGTAGATACTCTGGTCGTCATCACCGACA
>JAZROS010000253.1:0-2478 GCA_045648825.1 Clostridia bacterium
AGCACCAAAACAGCAATTACAATTATATCTGTCATTTAAATCACACCTTCTGTTTTGTTTTAGTTCTGTTTAATGCGTAATCAGCTTTAAGCTTTTTATCTGCATTGATACAAAGATAAACAATTATTGCAGCCATAACCGCAACCGCCGCAAGACCTGCCAAAAAGCCTGCTCCAAAAGCACCTGTTGTTATTAGTGTGCCAAGCTGGTAAACAAGATAACCTACGGTATACCCTACTGCAAGCTGAAGTCCTATTCCGCCCCAAAGCCACTTTGCACTCTTCATTTCCGAGTTCATTGCACCGATTGCCGCAAAGCATGGCGGTGTAAAGAGATTAAACATAAGATATGCAAGTGCTGCAACTGCCGTAAGTTCAGGAGCAGCGCCGGAAATCTCAGCAGTAACATCAGTAAGAGCATAGCACACAGCTATTGTTGCTACCACATTTTCTTTTGCAATAAAGCCTGTAACTGCCGCCGCTGCAAACTGCCACGCATGATATCCAATAACAGGAATCAGCAAATACCCAAAAGGACGGGCTATTGATGCCAAAATAGAACTATCTGCAGTCTCTGCAACCACAAAAGACCACGTAAAATTCTGCATAATCTGTACTGCAGTATTACAAAGAAGAATAATAGTAGCAGCTTTAACTATGTACGCCCAGCCACGACTGCACATTGAGCCAACTGCTCGCATAAGGCTTGGAATCTTATATTCGGGAAGCTCAATAATAAAGTATGACTTTCTTGCTTTATAGCCTGTAATTTTATTTATAAGCAATGCTCCAAAGAAAATTATTACAATACCTGCAAAATACATAAGAGGCCCTACCCACGTTGCATCAGCAAAGAATGCACCTGCAAAAAGTCCGATAACAGGAAGCTTTGCACCGCACGGCATAAACGGGGCGAGCATTGCAGTAGCTCTGCGCTCACGTTCATTTTTTATAGTACGGCAAGCCATTACACCAGGAATTGCACAGCCTGTACCAATTACAAATGGGATAACCGATTTACCCGAAAGTCCAACCTTCTTAAAAATCGGGTCAAGCACAACCGATGCACGTGCCATATAACCGCAATCTTCCAAAAGTGCGATAAGGAAATACATAACCATTACAAGCGGCAAAAAGCCGATTACTGCTATCGCACCGCCTATAACACCGTCAATTAAAAGTGCATACAAAAGCGGGTTAGCACCCTCAAAAAGCTCACCTATCCACCCTTGAACACCTTCAAGAAGTCCAACCAGCCAATCTGCAAGCCACACACCAGGACCCGCCTGTGAAATCCAGAATACTGCGTACATTACAACCGCAAATATAGGTATTCCAAGCCATTTATTAGTGAGAATTTCATCTATCTTATCCTGATAGTTCTTCTCGTTAGTATGCACCTTACGTGTTTCCACTCGGGAAACAATCTTATTAACAAACTCAAAACGCTTTCTGTCAGCAGTTTCTACTGCAGTTTTATTTGAAAGGTCAACATCGCCCTGATTATATGGTGCTTCCTGCGTTTTTCCTGCGACACTTAACACTGTTTTTATAACCTCCGAAAGCCCGTCTGCAGATGTGGATATAGTTTCTACAACAGGACAGCCAAGCCTTTCGGAAAGTGCAGCAACATCTATTTCCGTTTCCTTCTTTTCGTTAATATCCGCTTTGTTGAGTGCTACAACCACAGGAATTCCAAGCTCTAAAAGCTGTGTCGTAAAGAATAAGCTTCTGCTTAAGTTCGTTGCATCGACAATATTTACAATAACATCGGGATTCTCATTCTTCACATAAGAGCTTGTTATACTCTCCTCCGATGTAAAAGGCGACATAGAATATGCACCGGGAAGGTCGACTGCCACCAAATTTTCGCCGTCCGGGCAAAAGCTCTTCTTTATCGTATGCTCCTTCTTCTCTACTGTAACACCCGCCCAGTTTCCAACCTTTTCATTTCGTCCGGTCAAGGCATTATACATCGTAGTTTTACCACTGTTCGGATTTCCCGTCAATGCAATTCTCATTTATTTACCCCTTTCTATATCAGTTAGATTAGACTAACTGTTTTGCAAAAATAAATTGGCAGAATACCATTTTTCAGATTATTATTGCTTCTGCCAATGCTGTGTCAATGCTGTATCTTGCATCCTTAATTGAAACAACGCATCCGCCTTTTTTGTGAGCAATCACCGTAATAGGCTCACCGCTGTAACAACCCAGCGAAAACAAAAACGCATCAAGCTCTTCATCATCAGTTTCTATACTTTTGATTATATACTCTTTGCCTTCTTCTGCAATACTTAAGTTCATAAAAACCCCTGATTTCCGCATTATTTTCACAAATTAGTTTAAGCTAACAAAAATTAGTCTTAACTAACTCTGTAATATTCTACCATAGCAAAATAGGTTTGTCAACACTTTTTTTCAAAATATTTTTCATATTATTATCCCCCTGTAATATTGACAAAATCTTGCCTCAGGG
>JAZROS010000254.1:0-3124 GCA_045648825.1 Clostridia bacterium
TTGAATAGTCGAAAACCATAGTACCCCAGTCCTTATGCTCGCCCATTCGGGGGTCGGCATACTCAAAAGTGGCAGTTCCGTCGAACATATACAGTCCGTGCTCGTCTCTCGGAAAATGAGCAGGCACCCAGTCCATAATCACATAAATACCGTTTTTATGTGCCTTGTCGATAAAATACATCAAATCCTCGGGTGTGCCATATCTTTTGGTCGCGGCAAAATAACCCGTTACCTGATACCCCCACGAACCGTCAAAGGGGTATTCAGACAAGGGCATAAATTCTATATGAGTATAACCCATATCTTTAACATAAGGAATAAGCTCGTCTGCAAGCTCGCGGTAATTCAAGAAGCTTCCGTCCTCGTGCGTACGCCAACTACCCGGATGAACCTCGTATATAAGCATAGGCTTGTCATATGGTGGTGTTTTTTCGCGTTTGTCAAGCCATTTGCTGTCCTTCCAGTCAAAAACAGGAGTATCACGCACAACAGATGCAGTATTCGGCCTTAACTCTGCCTCAAAAGCAAAGGGGTCTGCTTTTAATGTGGTGTGGCCTTTCTTTGACATAACGGCATATTTAAAAATATCGCCCTCTTTAATATTGTCAAACCAACCGTACCAGACACCTGTCGTGCCTGCTCTTTGAAGCTCCATCCCGTCGCCTGTCCACAAATTGTAGTTGCAGGCAACGGCAACGTGCTGAGCATTAGGTGCCCAGACGGCAAACCTCCACCCGTTATTATATTTATGCACGCCAAGTGTATTATATGCTTTGTAGTTCGTTCCCTCGTTAAACAAATATAAAGGGAGTTCTCCCAATCCATATCCATAATAGGACATTCTGTCCCCTCCTCAAGTTGTTACTGATTTCATTATACCACTAATTTTTTATGCAGTAAATACCGTTTTGGCATAAACTTATTTCGTTTCTTTGTACAAAATGACGAATTTTGGCAGAATATGAAAGATTATCCTATATATAAATTACACTATTGTTTCATTTGTGTGTCTTAGATAAAAATACCTTGACAGCAAAAGGAATTTAGTATAAAATAAAAATGTGCTTAATATTTCTTTGAACTATAATTCGGGAATGTTCGATTGTTATAGTTTATGGAGATTTTGGCGGAATATCCGCTTATAGATACATAAAATTTAATAATCAGCAAACCCGAGTGATAAGAAGAAAAATAAATTTATCATACGGGGGTGGCAAAAATAGATACTTTACACATTATTTTAATATCTATTTCCGCGTTTTTACTGGTGGTTAGTATTGCTGCCTTTTTTGCCGGAGTTGCATATCGCAGAAAGATTGCAGAAGCAGAGATAGGCTCTGCCGAAGCGCGCGCAAAGGCTATAATGGACGATGCAGAGAAGAATGCAAAAGCTAAACAGCGTGAAATGTTACTTGAAGCAAAAGAGGAAAATCACAAGCTGCGCTCCGTTCTTGATGCTGAAATCAAGGATCGTCGCAGAGAAATTTCTCAGCAGGAAAAACGTGTAAACCAAAAGGAAGAAAACCTCGACCGTAAGACCGAGGCATTGGAAAAGAAAGAACAAACACTTAATCAGAAACTGCATGAGCTTGAGAAAAAACAGGCAGAAGTGGATGAGATTAAGGCAAAACAAACAAATGAACTCGAGCGTATTTCAGGTATGACAGCACAGGAAGCAAAGGATATGCTTCTTCGTGATATTGAGAGTCAGGCTCGCTTTGAGGCTGCTATTATGGTTAAAGAAATTGAGCAGCAGGCGAAGGAAGACGCAGAGAAAAACGCAAAGAATATTGTAGCATCATCAATTCAGAAGGTTGCGGCAGACCATGTGGCTGAGACAACCGTATCTGTTGTAAATCTGCCATCAGATGAAATGAAGGGCAGAATAATCGGTAGAGAGGGACGTAATATTAGAACTCTCGAAACAATCACAGGTGTTGACCTTATTATAGACGATACACCTGAGGCTGTTATCCTTTCAAGCTTTGACCCCATTCGCCGTGAGGTTGCAAGGGTTGCTCTTGAAAAGCTTATTGTAGACGGACGAATTCATCCGGCTCGCATTGAGGAAACAGTCGAAAAAGCAAGACGTGAGGTTGAACAGACCATTAAGCAGGAGGGTGAGGCGGCTACCTTTGAAACAGGTGTCCACGGCTTACATCCTGAAATTATTAAGCTTTTAGGTAAGCTCAAATTCAGAACCAGCTATGGTCAGAACGTGCTTAAGCACTCTATTGAGGTTTCTCACCTTGCAGGTGTTATGGCGGGCGAGCTTGGCTGTGATGTTACACTTGCTAAACGTGCAGGTCTTTTGCACGACATTGGTAAAGCAGCTGACCACGAGATTGAAGGCTCGCACGTTACAATCGGTGCTGATATAGCTAAGAAATACAAAGAGAATAAAGATGTTGTTCACGCAATTATGGCACATCACGGCGACGTTGAGGCTGAAACACTTGTTGCTCAGCTCGTACAGGCGGCTGATGCAATCTCTGCCGCACGTCCCGGTGCAAGACGTGAAAATCTTGAAACATATATCAAACGTCTGCAGAAGCTTGAAGAAATCGCTGATAGCTTCGACGGTGTTGATAAGTCATATGCAATTCAGGCAGGACGCGAAATCCGCGTAATGATTAAACCTGACGTTGTCAATGACCAGGGAATGCTCCTTGTTGCAAAGGATATTGCAAAGCGTATCGAGTCAGAGCTTGAGTATCCCGGACAGATTAAGGTTAGTCTTATCCGTGAAACACGTGCAGTTGACTACGCAAAATAATGATTTAAAAGCGGATTTCCTATGAAATCCGCTTTGATTTTCTGTCGGTTAACCGGCTTAGAATGGAGTTTTTATGAAAATTTTAATGATTGGCGATGTGTTCGGCAGAATTGGCAGGGATATGCTTTTTGAGCATTCCGAACGGGGATTTTTTGGTGCAGATGCGGTTATTGCCAATATTGAAAATGCCGCACACGGCAGAGGTGTAACCAAGCCCGTCTTTGATGAACTTTTGAAAACAGGTGTTGATGCCTTTACACTCGGTAACCACGTCTGGAACTGTCCTGATATTGTGAATGTTCTAAGGTATAATGACAATATTATAAGACCTTATAACTTAGAGGGCGA
>JAZROS010000255.1:0-10671 GCA_045648825.1 Clostridia bacterium
ATAAAGACTTCTAAGGCAAAGTTTGACGAGACTGTTGAGCTTCACGTTAAGCTCGGCGTTGACTCAAGACACGCTGACCAGCAGCGCAGAGGTGCTATTGTACTTCCGCACGGTACAGGTAAAACTTCTAAGGTACTTGTATTTGCAAAGGGTGCAAAGGCTGAGGAAGCACAGGCTGCAGGTGCTGACTATGTTGGCGAAATGGAGCTTGTATCAAAGATTCAGGGCGAAAACTGGTTCGATTTTGACGTAGTAGTAGCTACACCCGATATGATGGGTGTTGTAGGCCGTTTGGGTAAGGTTTTAGGTCCTAAGGGCTTGATGCCGTCTCCGAAGGCTGGTACTGTAACTATGGACGTTGAAAAGGCAGTTAAGGAAATTAAGGCAGGTAAGATTGAGTACCGTCTTGATAAGACAAACATCATCCACTGCCCCATCGGTAAGGTTTCCTTCGGCAAGGATAAGCTTGCTGACAACTTTAACGCTCTTATGGGCGCTATTGTTAAGGCTAAGCCGTCAGCTGCAAAGGGTCAGTATTTGAGAAGCGTTGTTGTTTCTTCAACAATGGGCCCTGGAATCAAGGTTAACAACACTAAGCTTGGTTAATCAATAATTTAAAATTTTTACTTGACTTTCAATATCTGCTGTGTTATAATAGCAGAGTTGGAATATATCCGTAGACAGCAGGCACAAAGGTAAGACCTGCCGAGGGTGTTATTTAGTAAATGATTACTAATGGCTCTTTTCGTCTATGGAAAGAGCCTTTCTTTTTACCATAAGAAAGGCATTTCACGAAAAACTTTCAGGAGGTGACGCAAATGCCGAGCGAAAAAGTTTTGGAGGCTAAGAAAGCACAAGTTGCTGAATTAGTAGAAACTCTTAAAGCCGGAGCAACAGGTGTCTTAGTTGACTACCGTGGTCTTTCGGTTGAAGAGGATACAAAACTCAGAAACGATTTGCGCGCAGCAGGTGTTAAGTACTTCGTAGTAAAGAACACACTGCTTCGTTTAGCGGCAAACCAGGTAGGTCTTGAAGACTTAGATAGCATCTTGCACGGACCTACAGCCCTTGCGATATCTGATGACCCCGTTGCACCCGCAAAGGTAATCGCAGATTTTGCAAAGGGAAACGAAAAGATGGAAATCAAGTCAGGCTTTATGGACGGCAAGGTAATGACACTTGACGAGATAAAGGCTTTGGCAAAGACTCCGTCAAAGGAAACACTTATTGCGAAGATGATGGGAAGCTTGAACTCACCTATCTCCGGTCTTGCAAGATTGCTTAGCACGATTGTTGATGGTGGCGTAGAGATTTCTGACCTTATCGCAAAGAAGGCAGGCGAGGCTGCTCCGGCTGAAGAAGCTGCAGCAGAAGCACCGGCAGAGGAAGCACCCGCAGCTGAAGCTGTAGCAGAGGCTCCCGTAGAGGAAGCTCCCGCAGCAGAAGAAGCAGCAGAGGCTCCCGCAGAGGAAGCACCTGTAGCTGAAGAGGCAGCAGAGGCTCCCGCAGAAGAAGCAGCAGAAGCTGTAGCTGATGCTGAGTAATTTTAACTAAAAAGATTTAGGAGGAAAAATATCATGGCAGATGTAGCTAAGATTTTGGACGAAATTAAAGAGCTTAAGCTTCTTGAGGTAGCAGAGCTTGTTAAGATGATGGAAGAGGAGTTCGGCGTAAGCGCAGCAGCTCCGGTTATGGTTGCAGGTGCAGCAGCTGAAGGCGGCGCTGCAGCAGCAGAGCAGAGCGAGTTTGAGGTTGTTCTTGCAGATGCAGGCGCTTCAAAGCTTGGCGTAATCAAGGTTGTTAGAGAACTTACAGGTCTTGGCCTTAAGGAAGCTAAGGAGCTCGTTGACGGCGCTCCCAAGTCTCTTAAGACTGGCGTAGCTAAGGAAGAGGCTGAGGCTATGAAGGCTAAGTTGGAAGAAGCAGGCGCAAAGGTAGAGCTGAAATAATTGCCGTTTAAGCAGTTTTTAGCTAAGGCGTTTGCACGTTTCTAATTCAACTTATTTATCAGATAAAGGAAAAAGCTATGATTGTAGACCTGTCAGACATTCTTAAAAATGACGAGGAGATTATCTCCTTGGATAATAGTATAGACCTTTCAAGCCTTGAATTTATGGGTGAGGACTTTGTCTTCACCAAACCTTTGAAGCTTACAGGCACTATACGCAACAACACAAAAAATCTGGAGCTTGAAGCAGAGGTAAAAGGCGAGATGCAGGTACGTTGTGCCCGCTGTGCCAAGGAATTTACTACTGCTGTAAGCTATCCCGTGTCCGAGATACTTATTCGTGAGGACGGCGAGATTTCTCCCGACTCCGATGTTGTTATCTTCTCAGGATATACGGTTGATTTAACTGAGATTGTTGTCAATAACTTTTTTATGAATGTTGAGGGACGTTATTTGTGCAAGGAGGATTGCAAGGGCTTATGCCACATTTGCGGCACAGACCTTAATGAGTCGGACTGCGACTGCGACTCCGACACAATAGATCCCAGATGGGCAGCTTTAGCTGAGATAATTAAGGATACAACTACTGAATAGGAGGTGCGATTGAGATGGCAGTACCTAAGGGTAAAGTATCGAAATCAAGACGCGATAAAAGACGAGCAAACTGGAAGCTTACCATTCCCGGCATGGTGGAGTGTCCGAAGTGCCACGAGTGGAAAATGCCTCATAGAGTTTGTAAGGCTTGCGGCTACTACAACGGAAAAGAAGTTGTTAAGGTAGACGCTGAATAATGAATTAAAAGGACTATGAAATTCATAGTCCTTTTTTGTTATGTTAATCACTTGTCTGCAATATAACAGTACCTGATTTTGCATCCCATTCCACATTTATACCAAATTCATACGCAACATCCCTTACCGGAACATATACTTCGCCGTTCACCATACGCGCAACAGTATTAAGACTTACCCATATACCATTCTCTTTACCCTTACGCATAGCAAGCAAATGCGGCATCAATTCAAGAACGGTGTTATCATCATAAATTTCAAAAAGATAATATTCAGGATCGTAGGCTACATTGCAGCCAAGTTTTGTAAACAGCCTGCCCGGAACCAAAACACGATCATTATAAATAACTGTGTCCGTTTCCTTTTGTGCTTCATTCAGCACTATCTTAGCAGGTTGCTGAGTATAATGATAATCACTTATCAGGGTAGCATTCGAGTCAAAATATACCCCTGGGAGCTCATATGCCATACCATTTTCTGTATACTCTATGCCTGTCATTGGTTCCCTGTCAGGATAAAGAGCCATACTCCGCTCAATATCTCCCTCGTGATACTCATATCGTTTGGCAACCTCACACGCTTTGTTGTAATACTCTTCTGTCTGAACACGCGAGGTCGCACAAACACCTGTCATACCAGACGCAATTAGTACTGATATTAGTAATATATTTAGTCGATTCTTCATATAACCTCACTCCTAATAGTGATAAAATGCTAATTACATTGCCGATTTATAAATATCAATACTTCCAAAGTTCCAGTTATTAGCTGAATCTACCATAAAAACATATGCTTGTCCAGCTGTTAATGTTCGTTTATAATTTTCCCAAGTATAATTATTAGCTCCTACAGAAGTTATCGGATATGAACCAACATAAGATAGCGTTCCACCACTTAATAATTTGTTCACTGTGAGATACGGCTGTGCACTAGCCCCCTGAATATCTATGTTAAAATACAGTCCGTTTGAAACAGGAGTAAACGAATAACCAATATTCCATATACATGCACCTTGAGATGTTGAAGAATATATTCCGTTGTTCCAGTTATAACTGGTATAGGAAAATGCACGATTACGTTTAATTTGCTCATTGATTTGTGCTACTTTTTCGGCATGCTCTTGCACATATACCATTTCTGTGTCATACAAAGTGTAATCAATCATATTATCTATTATTGTTACTCTCTTCTCTGCGAATACACTTGAAGAACCAATGGATACTATAATAGCGCATACCGCTATCATTGATATAATTGCTTTAAATTTTTTCATAATAAATACCTTCTTTCCAAATTGATAATTCACTTATGTATGTTGTTCTTTAAGCCAATGGAATCACCCTCCTTCTATCTCTTATACTATAACAAACAATTAAGGAAGGTTTTTTCTTCATTATATAGACAAATTATTTACAAAATGATATAATGTTTTACACAGAACTTGATTTAGGATGGTTGAAAATGGCTTTTTTATCTAACAAGAAGGATAACTCCGCTATTAAGCGAGAGAAATTTGATAATATATATTCTATGTATTTTGTCTATGTAGGCGCAATCATATATAAAATAACAAACGACAAAGCTTCTATTGACGATCTCGCTCACGATGTTTTCACTAAATTTTGGGAAAAGTTTGATACCATACCTGATTTAGATGAAGCTAAGGCATGGCTTTCTGTTGTATCTCGTAATACAGCAATAAACTGGAACAAAAAAAGAAATACTATAAATAACGCTATAACGGATATTGACGATGACATATTATCAGATATTTCACGCTCGCCATCTCCCGATGTTGCAGAAATCATTGCAAGCAACGATAATGTGGAGTTTATTTTTAGTCAAATTAACTGTTTAGATAAAAAATACTCAGATATACTAATGCTCTATTTCAAATTCCATTACACAACAAACGAAATAGCCAAGCTTCTTGATATGAACATAAAAACAGTATACACCCGTTTTGAACGCGGGAAGCTTTTATTAAGAAAATTGCTCGTCGAGTATGAAAGGAGTGATAAGGATGTCCGCAGATAACAAGAGAAACGATAAATTCTTCGATATTTTGCTTGAAGAAGCATTTGACAAGTATTCAGATAATGATGATATTGTTAGCAGCCTGACTGAAGAAGAACTTGAGTTTATTAACTCACGAAAGCAACCGGTCTACAAGAAGATAATCAAAAACATCCGTTCCTCCAAGCAAAAGACTCACATAAAAAAGACTGTTCTGCTTGTTGCAGCAATGATTGTCGTTATTTCAGCTGCAATAAATGTTACGGCATTTCGCTCCTTTGTATATAAGTATTATATGGATATGAAAGGCACCGTACTGAATATCTCTACAGAAAGAATTTCAGCATCTTATGATGAAATTGCTGCATTTGAGCGAAAAGATGACATTGTAATCCCAAACTGGCTTCCGCCAGGTATGGTTCTGACCGATGTTATTGATACTTCAACATATCTCCAGCTATATTATGAGTCAGATGAACACCATCTGTTCATTGAACATAGTGTACCCGGAAATTCTAATATGGGTATGGAAACAAAAAATAATGAGGTCGATATTAAAGAGTGTAAAATCTTAGGTACCGACGGAACAATAATTTACAGCCGAAGCGAGCTTGGTTTTGAATCTCGTAAAGTTTTCTGGTTAACAAACACTTGTCAGTATAGTATTGTTACTAATGCTCCGAAAGAAATGTTTAATGCAATCTTTAGTGAAATTGACTATAAAAACAAATGAAATTGAAGAAAATTATCCTATCAGATTGTTTATTTTATTATAATCAATTTGGAAAGGATGATTTAAATGAAACTCAAAAAAATTTTTATAGGTATGTTAATTGGGTGTATTTCGGCTTGTAGTACTGTGTACGCCAGAGAGTCTTTATCAGAACTTACAAGCTATTCACCGCCAAGCATTGCGCCATTTTCATTGTACTACTATTATGGCACCGCAAAATTGACAAGAGGTGATGGTTATGTGTCGGCAATCATTACAACTACAGCTTACACAACAGTCAGCCATATTTACCATGATGTATCTATCTTCGTCAATGGTTCAGAGTACCTGAACCAACGTTACCATTGCTATAATAAAGCCGCACTATCCACAACCATAGATATTCCTGCGAGCAAAGGTGATGTTATCTCTGTAGCTGTTAAACACTACACCGCACATAATGGGATAACCGAATCAGGAAACAGTTCCCAAACCATAACATATTGACCACGAAAGGAGCCGATGCAATTATGCACCGGCTCCTCTTATTTAACTATTATACTATTTTTATTGTCTTCAAACAACGTCTCGCCAAAACCTTTTATAAGTTTAATGTCATATATCGTTTCAAACGGTCTGGTTCTTTCACGAAACTCAATAATTCTTTCTGCTATCTTCTCCCCCACACCCTCCAATTTCATCAGCTCCTCTTTTGTCGCTGTATTGAGATTGATTGTATTTTCACTATCGCCTGCAATAACATCAAAGCTTATCTCGTTGGGTGTGTACGTGCTTTCCTCAATAGCAAACACCACCGCTATACAAATAAATGTCAGTATGAGAAATGCTCCCAAAACCTTATTCCCTCTCCTCATTTTCCCCTCCTACTCTAAAAAAGAGGCGGATAACACTCCGCCCCTCTTAGATTATCTGTTTTCAACAATAAACTCACAAAGAGCATCTACCGCCTCGGAAACTGTCATATCAACAGCCTTTTCATCGGTACGTTTCTTGTACTCAACAATGCCGTCTGCTGCTTTCTTGCCGACAACAATGCGTGCAGGAATACCGATTAAGTCCATATCCTTGAACTTAACGCCTGCTCTCTCATCGCGGTCATCAATAATAACGTCTATGCCACGCTTTTTAAGCTCGCTATAAATTTCTTCAGCAAGTGCTTTTTGTGCATCGTCCTTAACATTAACCGCAACAACCGCAGCCTCGTAAGGTGCTATTGAAACGGGCAAAATCATACCGTTATCGTCATAATTCTGTTCAATAGCAGCTGCAATACATCTTGTAACACCGATACCGTAACAGCCCATAACAACCACATTGTCATTACCGCTGTCGTCCTGGTATGTAAGACCGAGAGCATCGGAATACTTAGTACCAAGCTTAAAGATATGACCTACCTCTATACCCTGTGCAGTCTTGATAGGCTTACCGCACTTGGGACAAACATCGCCGTCGGTTACAACACGGATATCTGCAATAAAATCAGGTGTAAAATCACGGTTAACGTTTACATTCTTGTAGTGATAGCCTGTATCATTTGCACCGATTATAAAGTTCTTCATCTCGGCAACCTCAAGGTCAGCATAAACGGGTATCTCAAGACCAATAGGACCTGCAAAACCAACCTGTGCATTGGTAAGCTCACGCACCATATGCGGCTCGGCAAGCTCCAAATCATCTGTGCAGCCAACCAAATTCTTCAGCTTAACCTCGTTAATCTCTCTGTCGCCGCGAACCATTGCAGCAATGTACTTGTCGTCTGCTTTATAGAGAATTGTTTTTGCAAACATATGATTTTCATATCCGAAGAAGCCTACCAACTCCTCAATAGTATGTGCATCGGGAGTTGCCACCTTTTCAAGTTCCAAATCACCTTCAGGATAAGTTTTTGCAGTAGGAACGCAGGGTGCTTTTTCGTAGTTTGCAGCATAACCGCAGGCATCACAGTATGCAATTCCGTCCTCACCGACAGGAGATTTTACCATAAACTCCTGACTGCCGCTGCCGCCCATTGCACCTGAATCGGCATCAACTATTGTAAAGTCGAGTCCGAGACGTGTGAAAATACGGCAGTATGCGTCATACATCTTCTTATATGACTCGTCAAGACCTTTCTCATCACGGTCAAAGCTGTATGCGTCCTTCATTATAAACTCACGGCTACGCATAATTCCAAAACGTGGTCTTGCCTCATCACGATATTTCGTCTGAATTTGATATAAAGTCATTGGGTACTCCTTATAGGAACGTACCTCGTTAATAACAGTCTGTGTAAAAAGCTCCTCGTGTGTAGGTCCAAGGCAGTAATCTCTTTCGTATCTGTCCTTTAACTTAAACATACTCGGTCCGAACACGTCCCATCTGCCAGATGCCTGATATGCCTCAGCAGGCAAAAGTGCGGGCATCAAAAGCTCCTGTGCACCTGCTCTGTTCATTTCCTCACGGATAATTTCTTCTACCTTTTTAAGAGATTTAAGTCCCAAAGGCAGCCACGAATAGATACCTGCCGAAAGTCTTCTTATAAAAGCCGCTCTGAGCATCAGCTTATGGCTTGTTATCTCCGCCTCCGAGGGCACCTCACGAAGTGTAGGTACCAATAAATTTGTCATTCTCATTGTTAATTTACTCCCTTTATTATACTATCTCGGCTCCGCTTTGCAAATCCTTAAGCGTTGTCAAAACCGATAATTCGTCGCCGTATTCAGCAGACAAAATCATACCCTCTGATTCCATACCCATCATCTTTCTCGGCTTGAAGTTTGCTACAAATACAACGTTCTTGCCGATAAGCTCTTCAGGCGAATGGAACTTTGCAATTCCCGATAAAATCTGTCTTGTTTCATTTCCCACCTGAAGTGTGAAACGTAACAACTTATCTGATTTTTTAACCTTTTCACATTCGATAACCTTTCCTACTCTCAAATCAAGCTTTAAAAAGTCATCGAATTCACAATAATCCTTATAGGGAGCAATCTCGATTTTTTCCTCATCAGCATTTTCTGCTGCAAGCTCGTCAAGCTTCTTGTCCACATCAATTCTTGCAAAAAGCGGTGTCGGCTCGGAAACCTTCTCCCCTGCCTTTAGTGCACCAAAGCTCTTAATGCTTTCATACGAAAGTGCGTCTGTGTTAATCTGCTTTGCAATTTTAGCCGCTGTATCGGGCATAAACGCCGACAGAAGCGATGCAATTATGCGGATTGACTCTGCGAGGTTATAAAGAACTGTCCCGAGTCTGGGCTTATCCTCTTCATTTTTTGCAAGTATCCACGGAGTTGTTTCGTCGATGTACTTGTTGGCACGGTTTACAATCTCCCAAATCTCATCAAGGCTGTCAGCAATGTGCCAGGTTTCCATTTTCTTTGTAATCTTATCTAAAGCACCAAGACATACCGCCTTCAAATCTGCGTCAAAATCACCCTCTGCCACAGGAGCAGGGATAACGCCGTCAAAGTATTTGTTAATCATAGCAACTGTTCTGTTGACTAAGTTGCCCAGAGTGTTTGCAAGGTCTGAATTAAAGCGGTTTATAAACACCTCATAAGTGATTGTTCCGTCGCTTGCAAAGGGCATTTCGTGGAGTGAGTAATATCTTACCGCATCAACGCCGAAATGACGCACCAAATCCTCGGCATAAATTACATTACCTCTTGACTTTGACATCTTCTCGCCGTTTTCGCCAAAGAGCATCCACGGATGTCCGAACACCTGCTTAGGTAATGGCTCACCAAGTGCCATAAGCATAATCGGCCAGTAGATTGTATGGAAACGTAAGATATCCTTGCCGATAATATGCACATCAGCGGGCCAGTATTTTTCGTAAAGCTCTCCCTTTTTGTCGGGTGAATAGCCAAGTGCGGTGATATAGTTAGAAAGTGCATCAATCCACACATACACAATATGTCCCGGGTCAAACTCAACAGGTATTCCCCAGGTAAAGCTTGTTCTTGACACACACAAATCCTGAAGTCCGGGCTTGATGAAATTATTTATCATTTCCTTCTTGCGTGATTCAGGCTGGATAAAGTCGGGGTTATTTTCGATATATTCGATAAGCTTGTCCTGATATTTGCCAAGCTTTAAGAAGTAAGCTTCCTCTTTTGTCTTTTTAACCTCTCTGCCGCAGTCGGGGCATTTGCCGTCGACTAATTGAGTTTCTGTCCAGAAGGACTCACACGGGGTACAGTAAAGCCCCTCATACTCCGACTTATAGATATCACCTTGCTCATAAAGCTTTTTAAAAATCTTCTTGACCGCCTCAACGTGATAGTCGTCGGTGGTACGGATAAACTTGTCATAGCTTATCGACAGCATATCGGCAATATCCTTAATTTGACCTGCAATGCGGTCAACATATGCCTTAGGCTCGATACCCTCCGACTCTGCAATCTCCTGAATTTTCTGACCGTGCTCGTCTGTTCCTGTCAGGAAGAAAACATCATCGCCCAAAAATCTTCTCCATCTCGCAATCGCATCTGTTAAGATAATCTCGTAAGTGTTACCGATATGTGGCTTACGCGATGTGTATGCAATCGCAGTAGTAATATAAAACTTGCTCACTAAATTCACTCCTTAAGCTGTTGTTTGATTTTATTTATCTCTTTTGATATTAAAATTCTTACATTCTTCATAAATAGAATAATGCCGTCGAAAAATCCTGCTCTCTTAAAGCTTATAAAGAGCATTAAAAGAATCGGTCCTACAATCATACCGCCTATTGAGAAAAGACGGTAGCCTACATACATCGCCATAAGGGTTAGTATCGGGTTCATACCTATCTTCTGACTTACAATTTTCGGCTCTATCATCTGTCTTGTAAAGATTACACACAGATATATAATAACAAGTCCTATTCCACGACCAAACTCCGAAGTCAAAAAGGATATTGCCGCCCATGTCAAAAGCACCGCTCCGCTGCCGAAAAACGGCAGTGCGTCAAGAAATGCTGTGCCCAATGCTATCAAAAGACTGTATTTAATGCCAAGAATATTTAGTCCTATAAACAGGATTATAAAGGCAAAGAACATTATTATAAGCTGAGCCTTAACATATCCGCCTATATAATGCCTTACCTCTATCTTCATTCTTTCGAATTTAGTCTGTACTCTTTCGGGCAAAGTGCGTGAAATTGCATTTCTGACAGTTTGTGCATCGCTTATCATAAAGAATGAGGACAGCACAAACACTAT
>JAZROS010000256.1:0-5389 GCA_045648825.1 Clostridia bacterium
TATGCCTGATGATTGGCGTACAACTGCTATTGAGAATGCAGTAAAGAATGGACTGATTTACGGCACAAGTGATACCACAATTTCACCTGATGCAAACATTTCCAGAGCACAGATGGCTGCAATTATTGTTCGTGCTTTAGGCGCTACAAAGGAAGCAGATATTTCAGGATATACAGACGTAGACAGCAGTAAATGGTATTATAAAGAACTGGCTAAGGCGGTTTATATGGGTGCTTTTTCCGGTGTAAGTGAAACCGAAATGAATCCTGACGGAGAAATCACATTTGAGGAGTGCTTTACAGTTCTTTCCAGAGTGTTTGGTCTTGATATCAGAACAATAGCAGAAGATGCAAAAATGGCTCTTGAGCTCTTTCAGGATGGTGCTGAGGTTTCAGGCTGGGCTACTAAATACTATGGCTCGATGGTAATTAACGGATACTGGGCTGGTGGAGAGAAGGGCCTTCTTACTCCTAAGGCTTGCATTACCCGTGGAGAATTTGCGGTAGTTATGGACAATCTTGTATCTACATATATTTCTGACCCTGCAGAGCTTACTGAACTGCCGACAAGTGGTAATGTACTTGTAAGATGTGATGGTGCTGTACTTGATGGTATAGAGCTTGATGGTGATTTAATAATCGGAGACGGAGTTTCTCCTAATGCTGTTAGTCTTAATGACATAAATGTAAAGGGAAGACTTGTAGTAAGAGGCTGTGCAGCTGTTGAAGATGCTACACAAGATAGTGAAGATATTACTGTTAGTGATGGAAGTAGCGATAGCACCGCTGAAATTACCTGTTCTCCGTCGGGTTATGCAGAATATATTGATATAATAGCACCTTATATTTATTTCAATGCATCAAACATTAAACGTGGAGACGCACCTATATATGGTGTAAGAAATTCTAAAATCTATATGGGCGTAATTAGTGTCTGATACTGAAAATGGGTATTGCATATAGCAATACCCATTATTTTTTTATGCCTGTTAAATCTCTGATAACTTCACCTGCAATAAGTAGTCCTGCAACTGAAGGGACAAAGGATATACTCGCAGGAATTGGTTTTCCGACAGTATTTTGAGAAACAGGAGTTTCATCGGAGAAGAGCACTTTTAAATCTGATATTCCTCTCGACTTTAATTCTCTTCTCATTACTCTTGCCAAGGGACATACTGTTGTTTTCTTAATATCAGTAATCTGAAATCTTGATGCATTGAGCTTATTTCCGGTCCCCATTGACGAAATTATTGGTATATTTAAATTCTTAGCTTGTGAGATTAAAGTTAGCTTAGACGAAACGGTGTCGATGGCATCGACAATATAATCAAATCCGCGAAGGTCAATATCCGCCGGTGATGTGTAGAATACATTTTCCGTGATTACATTGCACTGCGGATTTATATCGTGTATACGTTCCTTCATTACCTCGGTTTTCTGCTTTCCGATGGTTGAATGAAGAGCAATTATCTGGCGGTTAATATTTGAAAGGGAAACTGCATCACTGTCGACTAACAGAAGCTTTCCTACACCACTTCGTGCAAGAGCTTCGGCCGTGTATGAGCCCACACCACCGATACCAAATACAGCAACTGCTGAATTTTTGAGTAAATTCAGCTTATCGCTGCCTATAAGCCATTCTGTCCTTATAAATTCTTCCATAACAATAGCCACCTTTGCTTTTGTATAATTATGCATAAGACTTATGTTTGTGATTATATTTCAAAAATACTTGAAAAATATAATTTAATATGTTAATATATTAGCATACAAAGATTGTATTTGTCTTTGTTAAAAAAATCAGAGGTCTAATTTCTGAGCTTTCGGCAGAAATCAGGTCTCTGTTTTTTTATTATTCATCGTTTGTGTTTTCTGTTTCAGGAACAATCTTAGCAACCTTTGCGGCTTCTATTCTGTGGTCTTCAATCTTTAGTACTTTTATAGAGAGGTTGTATGCTTCAAGTGAAGGGGTTGTACCGTCGTCTGGTATAGTTCCAAGCTCGCCTAAAATCATACCTGCAAAGGTGTTATACTCTTCAATAGGAAGTTCGATACCAAGAACATCTGCAACGGTATCTATATCACACGAACCGAGAATTCTCCAAGTGTTTTCGTCAAGCTGTATTATATCGTCATCTTCTTCGTCTGCATCGCTTGAAAGATTTCCGACAATCTCTTCAAGAAGGTCGGATATTGTAATAATACCACCCAAACCGCCATATTCATCAAGAACCACTGCAAAGTGAGTCTTGTTCTTTTGCATCTGCCTGAACAGTTCATCTGCTTTAATTGACTCAGGTACGAAGAAGGGTGTTTTCATAATTGAACTAACTGCTCTTACGTCAGTTCTAAGCATTCTGTAAAAATCTTTACTTGAAATAATTCCGATGATGTTATCTACGCTTTCGTCGCATACAGGGTAGATGGAGTGATTGGTTTCAAGCATTACTTTATCCCATTCTTCGATACTGTCTTCAATCCATAAAAACTCAACATCTGTTCTATGAGTCATTATATCCTTGGCAGGTGTGTCATCAAACTCAAAAATGTTATTTATCATTTCCTTCTCTTCAGGGTCGATTGCACCGCTGGAGCTGCCAATATCAACCATCATCAAAATCTCTTCTTCGGTAACCTCGTCTTCTTTAGAAGGATTTACACCAATGAGTCTTAGTAGAATATTTGATACTGACGTAAGTATATATACAATAGGTGAAAGAACCGCAACTGAAACTCTTAACAGGGTATAGCTATTAAGTGCATGCTTTTCTGCATTGTGCTTTGCAAAGATTCCTGGTGTATATATACCGAATACTAAAACAAGAACGTCTGCAAGTAAAACAGAAAGAATGCTTGATAATAGTGGTTTTCCCTCGATTGTAAAATGGAAAAACCCAAACACAAAAGCGGACAAAGCCGTAATCAGTAACAAATTTATTAACTGAGTTGTTGCGTGTATGCGTGATTTGTTGTCGCAAAGCCATTCGATAATTTTTGAAACCTTTTCATTGTTATTTGAAAGCTTTAGCATTCGGGCCTCGTTTGCCTCATCAGCAGCCTTCTGTGCAGCACGATATACTGCAATTAAAGCCAACAAAACAAGCGAGATAAATAATCGAGACGGAAGCGAATCCAAAACCATCATCCTTTCATAGATAAAATTATATTGTATCAATTTTAACAGATAACGTACATTTTGTCAATATTATCTGTAAAAAGGCGTCTTTTCTACAATGAAAACAAGTTTGTTGCCCATTGGCAGTTGCTCTATTTCTTCAAGTGTAAGAATTCTGAGTGAAAGAACTGATAAACAATATACAACAACTCCAATAACTATTGATACCAGTAATGAGATAATATTTACTGCAGTCAATTTATACAGTATTGTATAAGCGAGCACTGCAGAAAATGCCATTAAAAGAGATGCAACTAACGGTTTGATAATATACTTTTTGGACGAAATGTTGACAGGAACACTTCTTCTCAGGACAGTAAAACCATACGCAAAGGATATTACCTGACAAACTATTGAACCAAGAGGCGCACCATAAATGTTGATAGCCGGAATTCTTATGAGTAGAACATTTAATATAAACTTTGCAACGCAACCAATAAAGAGTCCTGTTGCAGGTGCATATATTTTACCTGAGCCTTGAAGAGAGCCAGAAATTGTCTGATTTAGTGCAATAAATATCAGTGCAACTGATGATAGCATCAAAAGCTGATATCCTTCTGGCGCTCCGGGATAGAGCAAGAGAAAAATCGGCTTTGCAAGGACAATATATCCCAATGCACAAGGGAGAATTATAAGCATTGATATAAGAAATGAAAAGGATACTTTGCTTGATGCCTCTTTTACATTACCTATTGCAAGCGCACCCGAAAGACTCGGAACCAGTACGGTAGCGAACGCGATGTTTAACGCTATTGGCAGATTTAAGAGAGTATCGCTTTTGCTTAACATACCGCTTAGTCTGCCCGCTTCCAGTTCTAATTGCTTAAGTGTCGGATTTGTAATAGCCAAAACATCTCCGTGTGCGGGTATACATTCTGAAAAAGCGGTATATATACCTCTTGTAATGGTAGCAGTATCGACAATTCTGTTAATCGCAGCTATAATAGAGCCTAATGAAATTGGAATTGAAATCATCAAAATTGATTTGCATACAGAAAGGAAAGTACCTTCTATAGTTTTACAGGTATCTTCGCTTTGAGCATAGATGATTGCATTTTTGCGTTTCTGATAGAATACAAACAGATAAAGTAGACTGAATACTGTTGCAATAGAGGTTGCAAAATTTGCCCCTGCTGCAAGGATTTGCGCTTTGTGATGTATACCTTCTTCTGTTGACGGAAGAACAATAATTGCCGCCAGTGCAGCAACAATACCTATTGTGAAAACACATTTAAATACTTGTTCTAATATTTGGGAGGTTGAGGTTGCCTTCATATCCTTCATTCCGTTAAAGTATCCTCTAACCACAGCGGCAACGCACACAAATAGAATAGAAGGGGATAAGGCTATTAAAACATACTTTGCTCCCGGAAGTGCAAGAAGCTCGTTTGCAATCCAGTCTGCACCAAAGACCATAATACAGGTACAAACAAGTCCTATAAAAGAAAATAGAACAAGTGCGGTTCTGAAAATTCTGTGAGCTCCCTTTCTGTCGCCAAGTGCAATTCTTTCTGCTGTCATTTTAGAGATTGCGTTAGGTATTCCGACTGAAGAGAGTGCAAGAAGAAGGGTATAAATATTAAAGCCTGCAGAATAATAACCGTTGGCAAGGTCTCCAAACCCATCTATCCTGTATAAAAAGATTCTATATAATAAGCCTAAAATCTTAACGGCAAATTGTGCGAATAGAATTATGGCAACATTATTCATAAAGGTTTGCTTATTATCTTTGCTCAAAATATATCGCCTCCAAACACTTCATATTATATATCGCTTCTTGTTACTTATCAAGTAACACTTGGAATATTTAACATAAATTTAACAATAGTTAATTAAATATAATGCTAATTGTATAAAACAAGAAATAATGTAAAAAAATTTAAAAAAATGCTTGACAAAAGCGATATATACGTGTATAATTAGTTTCGTTCCTTGACAAGGCGGTATAGCTCAGCTGGCTAGAGCACACGGTTCATACCCGTGGTGTCAGTGGTTCAAATCCACTTACCGCTACCATTTCAGAGCAGACTTTATGTTTGCTCTGATTTTTTTCTGTAGTGTATTAACTGTTTTAAATATTTAAAGGAGGAATTGCTGTATGATGATTACAAACGAGCGATTAAAAGGCATATATTTCGGTGCATACAGATTTGAGGAAAATGATGGCTATCTTGAAGGCTATCATTTTACAATGGAGCAAATTGAATACTTATCA
>JAZROS010000257.1:0-3992 GCA_045648825.1 Clostridia bacterium
TCGGGGGTAATTACTATAGTATGTTCAAAATGGGGAGATAAAGAACCGTCTTTTGTAAGCACTGTCCAGCCGTCAGGCATAATTTTTACATCTGAACCACCTATGTTTATCATAGGCTCGATAGCAAGCGTCATGCCAGGCATAAGGCGAATTCCTCGCCCTTGAGTGCCAAAATTAGGTACTTCGGGGGCTTCGTGAAGCTGTGTGCCAATGCCGTGACCGACAAATTGACGCACTACTGAATATCCCCTTTTTTCGACATACTGCTGCACTGCAGCGCCGATATCACCTAATCTGCCACCGGACACCGCCGCCGCGATACCTTCGTAAAGGCTTTCGCGAGTGGTATCCATCAGCCGCTTTGCTTCGTCGGAGATGTCTCCGCAAGCAAATGTGGCAGCATTATCACCGTGATATCCTTCAAAACAAGCGCCGAGATCAATTGAAACAATATCGCCCGCTTGAATAACGCGTTTTTTTGAAGGTATGCCGTGAATTACCTCGTTGTTGATTGATATACATGCGGTTGCAGGATAGCCGTTGTAGTTTTTAAAGTTAGGGACTGCGCCCTGACTTAAAATATACTTTTCGGCTATTTTGTCAAGCTCGGCTGTGGTTACACCCGGCTCTACCGCACTGCCTGCTAATTTTAATGCTTCGGCCGATATTCTGCAAGCTTCTCGCATTACTTTAAGCTCGCGGCCGGTTTTAAGGACTATCATAGCTTATATCTCCGATAAAGCAGCGAGTACCAACTTGGTGGTATCCTCAACTTTGGATTGACCCTGAGCGATAATCAACTTGCCCTGTGCCTCGTAATAACTTTTAAGCGGTTCGGTTTGCTTATGATAGATATCAAGCCTATCAATAACCGTATCGGGCTCGTCATCCTTACGGATAACAAGTGCGCCGCCACAAGCATCACATACACCATCTTTTGTCGGCTTTTTAAACTCGATATGGTAACTTGCTCCACATTTTTCACAAACACGTCTGCCTGACATGCGCTTTACTATTTCGCGGTCACTAACCTCAATTGAGAGTGCCGCATCAATTATAATGCCCATTTGGTCAAGCGCTTCTGCTTGTGGAATTGTACGTGGAAAACCATCAAGTATAAAACCGTTCTGGCAATCATCGCCGGCTAAGCGTTCCTTGATGATGCCTATTACAACATCATCGGGAACTAACCTACCGCTGTCGATATAAGCTTTAGCCTTTAATCCCATCTCTGTACCGTTTTTTAGTGCAGCACGAATTATGTTGCCGGTAGAGATGGTGGGAATATTATATTTTTCAGAGATAATCTCTGCCTGGGTACCTTTTCCGGCACCCGGAGCACCTAAAAGAATGATCTTCATTCTAATATCTCTCCTTAATCTAAGAATCCCTTATAATGACGCATCATCATCTGAGACTCAAGATTATTAACTGTGTCAAGTGCAACACCAACCATAATAAGTACAGAAGTACCGCCAAGTGTAATGCCCTGCATATTGCCAACATTACCAATGATTATAGGAAGGATTGCGATAACGCTCAAGAAAAGCGCACCCATCAGGGTTATTCTTGACAAAATCTTTGAAATAAAATCAGATGTGGGTTTACCTGGACGAATACCGGGAACCGCACCGCCGTTTTTACGAAGATTGTTAGCCATTTCAACCGGGTTAAACTGGATTGTTGCATAGAAGTAAGCAAATGCAATAATCATTACAAAGTAAATTACTGCATAGAAAACTCCCTGTGTGCTGAAAAGCATAAATGCATCTTTCCAGAATGGAAGGTTGAGATTTCCAAGTTTATCAACTGTCTGTGTATTTGTAAAGCTAAGAACCATTGTAGGCAACATAAGGATTGATGAAGCAAAGATTACAGGCATAACACCGGACATATTAACCTTGATCGGAATATGTGTGTTCTGGCCGCCATACATCTTGTTACCAACAACACGCTTTGCATACTGAACAGGAATACGACGTTCTGCATGTGTCATCCACACGATAAATGCAATTACCAAAAGGAATGCAATTACAATGCCGATTACTGCAAAATAACGTTTGTACTCGGTCCAGTAGGTCCATAATGCGCCAAACGCTTGTGGACCACGTGACAAGATACCCGCAAAAAGAAGTACCGAAATACCATTGCCAATACCTTTAACGTCGATTTGTTCACCAAGCCACATTACTACTGCGGAACCTGCAGCAAGTGTTAATACAATAACAAATCCTGCAAACCACAAGTGACCAGTCTTGTTAACGGTTAAAGAGTTTGTCTCACTTAAGTAAATGAAGTAAGCAATACCCTGTACAAGCGCTAAACCAACTGTAGTGTAACGTGTGATTGTTGCGAGTTTTTTCTGACCCTCTTCGCCTTCTTTTGAAAGACGCTCGAGGTAAGGAATTGCTACGCAGAGCAACTGAATAATAATTGAAGAGTTGATGTATGGTGTAATTGAC
This sequence comes from Clostridia bacterium, assembly GCA_045648825.1. Taxonomy (GTDB): domain Bacteria; phylum Bacillota; class Clostridia; order UBA1381; family UBA1381; genus HGM11525. The sequence goes on from JAZROS010000257.1 coordinate 2,463, forward strand.
AAAGCAAAGATTGCACCATATTCAAGACGTCCACCTGTAAGAATTGACAGGTAGTTTAAAAATTCGTTGCCGCTTTGAATTCCTTCTACAATAACATTTGGGTTGATAAAAGGAACAGGAATAACTGAGCCAATGCGGAAAATTACAATTATAAGAATGGTAAAGAGAATCTTGTTACGGAGTTCTTTTACCCTCCAAGCATTCTTTAAAGTTTCCAACATTCTCAGATCACCTCTGCCTTTCCGCCTGCAGCGTTAATTTTTTCTGCAGCAGATGCAGAGAATGCGTTAAGGTTAACTGTGAGCTTCTTTGTAAGCTTACCGTTGCCCAAAACCTTTACAGGCTTGTCAGCCTTTTTAATGATATTCTTTTCTGCCAAAGCAGCTGCGTCAACTGTTGCACCGTCCTCAAATACCTCGAGGGCTGCTACGTTGATTGCAATCCATTCTTCAGCAAAAATATTGTTAAAGCCACGCTTTGGTACACGTCTCTGAAGTGGCATCTGACCACCTTCAAAGCCAATTCTCATACCGTGACCGGCACGAGCTTTTTGACCCTTGTGACCCTTACCGGCAGTTTTACCGTTGCCGGAACCATGACCTCTGCCTATACGCTTTGATTCTTTTGTAGAACCAACTGCGGGAGATAATTCATGCAATTTCATTGTTCGCACCTCCTTGCTTAATTAGCGGTTATACAACCGCCGTGTAGAACTTATTAGCCTTCAATAATCTTAACGAGGTGAGATACTTTGTTTACCTTACCTCTGGTCTGAGCGTTGTCAGGCTGAACCTTAACGTCGCCAACCTTGCGAAGACCCAAAGATTCTACGGTTGCGATCTGGTCCTTTTTAGAACCAATTGTGCTCTTTACGAGTTTTACAGTAAGGCCGGCAGCCTTTTTCTTTGTTGCCATAGTGCTGCTCCTCCTTAACCTATAATTTCTTTAACGTCTTTGCCACGAACTGCAGCAACCTGGCTAGCGTCACGAAGAGCTGCAAGGCCTGCAACTGTTGCACGAACTACATTGCACGGATTATTTGAGCGAAGTGCCTTTGTACGGATGTCTTTAATACCAACCATTTCAACAACAGCACGAACAGCGCCGCCGGCGATAACACCGGTACCAGGGCCAGCGGGTTTTAAAAGCACGCGGCCTGCGCCAAATTCACCAATAATTTCGTGAGGGATAGTAGTACCCTTAAGTGAAACCTTAATAAGATTTTTCTTTGCATCTTCGATACCCTTACGGATAGCGTCCGGAACTTCACCTGCTTTGCCGAGGCCGTAGCCTACAACACCGTTGCCGTCACCTACAACAACAAGTGCAGAGAATTTCATAATGCGGCCGCCCTTAACGGTCTTAGATACACGATTTATAGCAACTACGCGTTCCTGTAAATCTAATGTTGATGCGTCAATATTTGTAGCCAAAAGTATTTCCTCCTTCTTCTTACTTAGAACTTGAGGCCGCCCTCACGGGCACCTTCGGCAAGCTCCTTGACACGGCCGTGATAAATGTAACCACCGC
>JAZROS010000258.1:0-13111 GCA_045648825.1 Clostridia bacterium
AGAGCAGCTTGCAAGCTCAGGCGACGATGTAGCACGTCTTATCGGTGAACAGAGAACATATGAAAGAAAGGCTTTAGAGCTTGAAGAAAGTATTAAAAATACTGAGGAAGAGCTTTTGGAGCTTGAGGCAGAAAAGGAAAATGCAGCTCAATCCGTTATGGAAGAAACACTTAAAATCCGTTCTCTCACAAGCGAGATTGAGGCGGAGCAAAGTGCGATAGCATCATTACTTGAAAGTATCTCAGCTTTCGCAGAAGAAGAACGGTCAAAGCTTGACGAAAAGGCTGCATTTCTTGCTGATAACGAACAGCTTGCACTTGAAATAGACGAATGTAATGAGAAGATAGAAGATGTAAAACGAAAAGCAGAGATTATAAAAGCAGCAATAGCGGAAATTGATGCTGAAAAGGATAAAATTTCCGAGGAACAGCGAAAAATACAGGAGTCAAACAAGGAATTTACCGACCGACTTGTACTCTTGCAGCAGGAGCATTCCCGTGCGGAAACAAAATGCGAGAAGATTGCAACAGAAAGCGAAAATATCATCACACGCTTGTGGGAGGATTACGAGCTTACAGTTTCTTCTGCCGAGGAGGTTAAGCAGGAAATTCCTGACGAAAAAGAGGCAGCGAGAAGAGTTTTGGAGCTTAAAGGCAAAATCAAAGCACTCGGCAGCGTAAATATGGACGCAATCGAGGAGTATAAGGCGGTTAAGGAAAGATTTGAATTCTTAAGTGCCCAAAAGGCTGACCTTGAAGCAGCTATCCAAAACCTTAACAAGATTATATCCTCAACCCAAGAGCTTATGGAGGAGCATTTCAACAAGCAGTTTGCTGAGATTAACAAGAGCTTCCAGAAGGTATTTGCAGAATTATTTGGCGGCGGCAGAGGTAGACTCTATCTTTCCGACCCCGATAATATTCTTGAAAGCGGTATCGAAATTGAGGCACAGCTCCCTGGTAAAACCTTGCAGAATATGAGCCTTTATTCAGGCGGAGAGCGGTCTATGATTGCAACGGCACTTCTCTTTGCAATCCTTGCCGTTAAGCCGACACCGTTTTGTGTCCTTGACGAGATTGATGCCGCACTTGACGATGTAAACGTATCACGTTTTGCCACATACCTTAAAAACTACTTAGAGGATACCCAGTTCGTCGTAATCACCCACCGCCGCGGTACTATGGAGGCCGCCAACGTCCTCTACGGTGTTACCATGCAGGAAAAGGGCGTTACCAAAATGCTATCTCTGGCAATAGATGATGTAAGCGACGAAATGCTATCATAGTCGGCTACGGCTGGTTAAAATTCCGCATCTCATCACTTTTCGCTCGGGGCGGTACCTTCGTACAGCTCCCTCGCTCAAAAGTAATAATCTGCGAAATTTTTCCTCAGCCTTGGTGTCGGCTGGTTAAAATTCCGCATCTTACCACTTTTCACAGCTCGGAGTACCTTCGTACGCCGTCGCTTAGAAAAGCAGCAATTTGCAAAAATTTTCCTCAGCCTGAGTAGATGAAAATAATTATTAAATTCCCATACAGGAGGAATAAAAATGGGCTTTTTTGACAGATTAAAAAAAGGACTATCAAAAACGAGTGCATCTATTGCAGAGAAAGTCAATGACGTTTTCAAAACCGCGTCAGAAATAGATGACGACTTCTTTGAAGAATTAGAGGAAGCACTCATTATGGCGGATATGGGAGCATATACCGCAAGCTATATTATAGACGAGCTTAAAGACCGTGTAACAGCTAAAAGACTTAAAGAGGCAGACCGCGTAAAAGCAGAGCTTTCAGACGTTATCCGTTATATTTTAGCACGTCGCGACTGCCGTATGAAATTAGACACCACGCCGTCTGTGATACTCGTTATCGGTGTAAACGGTGTTGGCAAAACTACCAGCATTGGAAAGCTTGCATCGCACTACAAATCACAGGGCAAAAAGGTGCTTTTGGCAGCGGCGGACACATTCCGTGCAGCAGCTATCGACCAGCTTGACATCTGGGCACAGCGTAGCGGATGTGAAATAATAAAGCATCAGGAAAACAGCGACCCTGCGTCTGTAATATTTGATGCCTGCAATGCTGCAAAGGCAAGAGGCTCGGATGTACTCATATGCGATACTGCGGGCAGACTCCACAATAAGAAAAATCTTATGGATGAGCTTGCTAAAATCAACCGTGTAATAGAAAGGGAGCTTCCCGAATGTTCAAGAGAGGTACTTCTTGTGCTTGATGCAACAACTGGACAGAACGCACTTTCGCAGGCAAAGCTGTTCTCTGAGGTTGCGGATATTACGGGAATAATCTTAACCAAGCTTGACGGAACGGCCAAGGGCGGAGTGATAGTCCCCATTATGAAGGAGCAGAGCCTGCCTGTTAAGTTTATAGGAGTAGGTGAGGGCATAGACGATTTACAGGAGTTTGTGCCGTATGAATTTTGCAGAGCACTTTTTGAGGAGCAGGAAAATTGAATTTTATAGGACATTTAAGAACGATTACAAAGCATCGGCACAAGGTAATAGTACATTGTGCTAAATGCGGAATATTGTGGCAGGGACTTCGGCATGACCTTTCAAAATATACCCCTACCGAGCTTCGAGAGGGATTTCGGTACTATCAGGGTACACGCAGCCCTAACGAAGCGGCACGCGGCGAAAAGGGTTACTCGGAGGCATGGATACACCACAAGGGCAGAAATCGCCACCACTTTGAATACTGGACCGACTATAACCCCGAAACTAAGCTTATGTCGCCCGTTAAAATGCCTTTGAGGTTTGTTAAAGAAATGTTCTGCGACAGAGTTGCGGCAACAAAGGTGTATCAGGGAGAAAACTATAACAGACAAGCGGCGCTCCTGTATTTCCAAAGAGGAAACGCAAAAAAAGCAATGCACCCCGAAACGGCGGCATTGCTCGAAAAGCTTTTAACTATGCTTTCTGAAGAAGGGGAAGAAAAAACCTTCCGCTATATAAGAAGCCTCAAGGATTATTGATTTTTAATTTCTTCCACGAGCGACAAAAGCTCGTCAAAGGTTAAAAGTCTGTTAAAACAATCAAGTAACATATTAGCCGAAAGCTTGGACGGAAGTCCGAGCTTTTTTGATATTTGAGAGCGTAAGAGTGAAGAGTCATTACCGCCTGAAAGACCCAACTGAAACATATCTGTTTTGGTTATTTTTCTTTCAGTCCTTATAACCTCTGCCTTATCGTCTACCGTTGCACCCGATTTTCTTATTGCATCTATTATAACTTCCTCGGTCATACCCTCAACGCCCAAAAGTCCCTCGGCGCTGTCCTTTTCCTTACGTCTTTCCCGACCTTTAATTTCGGGGATGTATGCGTGAAGAATAGTTGCGTTGGGTGCTAACTGCTTGATAAAATTGCGTATTTTAAGTCCCGAAGAATCGGAGTCGGACAAAATTACTATACCTGTCTTTTCGGCGAGAGTGCGGATTGTGCTTTGAGTCTTTTTGTTATTAAAAACGGCAAAACCGCCAGTTGTCATAATTATTCCATCTATAAATGATGACAGCTTTATCTTGTCATAAACACCTTCTACAATTATTGTCTCTTTAACACGGTACATCTATCTCGCCTCCTTGCTTACAAAAGCATATCACGAAAGCAAATTTTTGTCAATGTGATTATATTTTTGCCTTTATAAGAGCAGTGTTTTAACAAAATATATGAAATTGAAAAAAAATGTTGAAAATCGCGGTTGTGTAATGTATAATTATAATGGTATTTCACTTCGGGAAAGGACTGATAATATGAGTCAAGCAGAGAGATTACACGAGGAATGTGGTGTGTTCGCCATATACGACCCCGAGGGCGAGGTTGCACGCAGTGCCTATTACGGACTTTATGCACTTCAACACAGAGGTCAGGAAAGCTGCGGTATAGCAGTTTGTAAGAACAAGGATATTTCTCATTATAAAGGTATGGGCCTTGTAAACGAGGTTTTCAATGACGATATACTTGAAAACTTAGACGGCACAATGGCATTGGGCCACGTTCGTTATGCAACTATCGGCGAATCAAAGATGGAAAATGCACAGCCTTTGGTTATAAGATATGTAAAAGGCAATATCGCAGTTGCACATAACGGATGCCTTGTAAACTCTAAGGCTCTTTTGACAGAACTTACAAAAGCAGGCTCGATATTCCAGACCTCAACCGATATAGAGGCTTTTGCTTACACTATTGCAAGAGCAAGACTTACAACTCCGTCAATAGAGCGTGCAGTTGAGGAGAGTATGAAGCATCTTTACGGTGCGTATGCACTTGTAGTAATGTCTGCACAGAAAATTATTGCTTGCCGCGACCCGTGGGGAATTAAACCTCTTTGTATAGGCAAAAGAGGTAATGCGGTAATAATCGCATCGGAAACCTGTGCTCTTGACAGCGTGGGTGCAGAATATGTACGCGATGTGCGTCCCGGTGAGATTATAGTTGTAAAAGACGGCGAGATTACATCAATAGACACATATGTGAACTCAAAGCCTACATCGCTTTGTATATTCGAGTATCTTTACTTTGCACGTCCTGATAGCTATATCGAACAGCAAATGGTACACGAATCAAGAAAATTGGCAGGTGCATATCTCTCGGAAGAATATCCTGTTGATGCTGACGTTGTAATCGGAGTTCCTGATTCCGGCATTTCTGCTGCTATGGGCTATGCCGAAAAGTCGGGAATACCTTACGGACTTGGATTTATTAAGAATAAATATATAGGCAGAACCTTTATTCAGCCGCTGCAGTCAATGCGTGAAAATTCGGTAAGAATTAAACTTAATGTATTAAAGAGTACCGTTGAGGGTAAGCGAGTTGTAATGGTAGATGACTCTATTGTACGAGGTACTACCTCAAAGAGAATTGTAAGCCTTCTTCGTAAGGCGGGTGCAAAAGAGGTACACGTTCGTTCATCAGCACCCCCATTCCTATGGCCCTGCTATTTCGGAACAGATGTTCCGTCAAGAGACCAGCTTGTAATGGTTGGCAGAACTAACGAAGAGGTTTGTGAGCTTATCGGAGCAGATAGCTTAGGCTTTTTGAGTGTAGAGGCACTCTCTAAGATTGCACCTAAGGCAAACTGTGGCTTCTGCGTAGGCTGCTTTACAGGGGAATACCCGCTTAATATAGAGGAAGATTCAAAAAAGTGTTAAATTAAAATGGCTATGCTTAAAGCATAGCCATTCTTTTTTATATCACCATTTGCATAATCTTGTTATTTCTCTCCACAAAGCGAGTCATCTGCTCTGGAGAAAGAGGCTTGTTGCAAAGTGATGCGAGGTCGTAGATGTGGTTTATAATTAGTGTTTGTTTTTCGCTGTCCAAATCGGGCAGTTTTTTAATTAAGGGATTTGCGGTATTAAGAACAAGCGTGCACTCATCCTTAAACATCTCGCTCATACCCGCAAACTGCTGGCCGTAGGAGCGATACATCTCTCTCATACGTCTTGACTCCTCCGAAACGAGCATAACGCCCGGCATATCCTCAGCCTTTAGTGCCTGAGCCTCAATTTTAAGCTCCTCGATATTAAGAGTGGACTTAAACAGCTCAATTATGCTGTCATTATTCTCGTTTGTTGTATCAGCCTCAGAGAGTGCAGAGTCAATTCTTTTAAACTTAAGTCCTTCATTCTTCATTTCAAGGAAGGAAATAAAGTGCGTATCCATAACTGCAGGGAGCATAACGGCATTTTCGCCATGGGAGCGAAGAATGTTAATATACTGCGACTGTATACTCTCGTCGGTTACATAATAAACGGTCTTTTTCTCGCCGTCCTTGGTAAGCTCGTTCAAGGTCAGGTACTTGCCGTCCAAATCCTTATAGACAATGTAGTCTTTTACCCTGTCATAGAATTTCTCATCACGAAGACAGCCGTATTTAATAAACACGTTTATATCGTCCCAATACCGCTCGAAGCTTTCACGTTCTTTCTTGAAAAGCTCGCCGAGCTTATCTGAAACTTTTTTGGTAATATGTGAAGAAATCTTCTTAACATAACCGTCGTTCTGCAAAAAGCTTCTCGAAACATTTAAAGGCAGGTCTGGACAGTCAATAACACCCTTTAACAGCATCAGGAAATCGGGTATAACCTCTTTTACGTTATCGGCAACAAATACCTGATTGTTAAAGAGCTTAATCTGTCCCTCCTGAGCGGCAAACTCGTGATTGATTTTCGGGAAATAGAGTATGCCCTTTAGGTTAAACGGAAAATCCACGTTTAAATGTATCCAAAATAGAGGCGGATTAAAGTCGGAAAATACTTTTGTGTAGAACTCTCGATATTCCTCGTCTGTACAATCCTTAGGCACTTTTGTCCAAAGCGGTGTAGTGTCATTTATCGGCTTGGGCGCTGGAGCATCCTCCTTTTCCTCTTTGGGAAGTACCTCAAGAAACACCTCAACGGGCAGGAATGCACAGTATTTGTTTAGAATACTTCTTACTGTAAACTCCTCCAAAAATTCCTTGCTATCCTCGGCAATATGAAGAATTACGGTAGTTCCTCGTTTGGTCCTGTCGCTATCTATAATCTCATATTCCATACTTCCGTCAGAGCTCCATCTGACAGCCTTTGCACCATCCTGATAGGAGAGTGTGTCTATTTCAACCTTGTCGGAGGGCATAAAAGCAGAATAAAATCCAAGTCCGAAATGACCGATAATCTGTGAGCCTTTGTCCTCTTCTTCCTTGTATTTAGAGAGGAAATCAGCTGCGCCTGAAAACGCAATCTGTGTGATATACTTTTCTATCTCCTCCGCCGTCATACCGATACCATTATCGGAAATAGAGAGTGTACCTCTGTCCTTGTCGATTGTAACCGTAACAGCAAAATTTTCCTCTGCATCAAGCTTAGCCTCACCCAAAGATGAGAGCTTTTTAAGCTTTGTAACGGCATCGCAGCCGTTTGAAACAAGCTCACGAAGAAATATATCCTTGTCAGAATAAAGCCACTTTTTTATAATCGGGAATATGTTTTCCGAGCTTACTGTAATATTACCTGTTGCCATCTAATTCAACTCCTTGGTATAATTTGCTATAATTTATTTTAGACTTATTTTATCCGTTTGTCAATCAAAAATTAGCACTCTTTGATATAGAGTGCTAATTTTTACATTTTGTTCATATTTACTTTGAATATGCCAAAGGCTTTATACTGCCGTCAGCAAAGAGAAACAGGCGGTTATATCCGTTCGGAAATTCCGCTACCGCCTCGCCGTAGGAGTTGAAGGTGATGTCGGTTTTATATACATCAATAAGGACTCCGCCTTCGGTGTATTTTGCGACATAGAAATCTGCATTTGTATTGGCAACGCCGTCTATTGCGATGTAGTTGTTTGTTGAAGATAACGGAAAGACGTTATACATTTTGGCATCGAGTTTTTTGTACTCACAGTTGACAAAATCATTTTCGGTTTGCCTATAATATATTCCTGTAGGGTCAAGGGTTGCGGTAGCAGTTGACGAATTTAAGTTATGCCGGTATGCCTCAAACCAAAAGGTATTATTGTCCCAGAAAAGACGTGAGTATATGGTATCAATATCACCGAAAAGAAGAGTGTCGTGATAATTGGAGTCATCACATTCGGGCATATTTGTTGTCCATGTGCCCTCATTGGTGTGAAGCACAGTGCTGTCTGCGTCAGAGCGGAGGAAATTTCTGTGCAGAACGTGAGGGGAGGTAGATATGTATGTATTTCCGTTTCCATCTGATACTGCAACAGATACAGGGTCGTCCCAGGTTACATCTATGTGATAATAGTTTCCGTTACACTCTGCAATATTCCATATATGCTTTGCCGATGTAGCATAGCCACATTCGATACCTGCCATATCACACAGTAGCTTAAATGCGAGGGAATAGCCCTGACAAACAGAAATCCTATCACCTACAAGAGCACTGTATGTAGTATAAACAAGGTACCTGTTTTCAGCATCGTATGCGTCTTTTTCCGCCTGTGAGCCGTTTGCTATGACAGGTGAATAGGTAATGGTATCAGCTAAATAATCGTGAATGGATAAAAGCTTCTGCCAGTCCTCTGTCATATCGGGTGCAATCGCTTTGGAATAAGCATACTTAACAGCCTTGTTATATTCTTCTACATTGTGTGTTTTTTCAAGATAAGCTTCTTTTTCTTTGTCAGTTTTCTTTGACTGATAGGTCTGTTCGTCATATACTTCCCGAAATATAGGACGTATAGCAATTATCCGTGTACTGCCTTCGTTCTCTACAATAGCACCAATCCCTGACATAAGATTGCCTATTTGCGGATTGTTATATACCACGTTTGAGTATATGTCAAGTAAATAGTAAATGTTGTATGTTGCGTCTGTTGTGTCAAAATTTATACCTGTATCCAATACCGATATGTTAATAGACCTTTGCAAAGCATTGTCAGCGGCGGCATCAAGGATAGCCGCTTCAAAGCGGTTGTAAAGAATTTCGTCCACGGTCGGCTCGGAAAAGAAGCTCACCGCAGGGGGTGTATAGAGAGTTTCGGGTAGCTCGGTAAAAAATTCTCCTATCTCATATTCAGCATTAGCAGTAGGTGCAAGAATAAAAAGTGTAGCTAAAAGAAAAAGCAATCTTTTCATTAAAACATCTCCTTTAATTATCAAAGCCAAACAGCTTGTTGGCTGATCTTACTGCACCGAGTGCGTCCTTTGCATAAAAATCTGCACCGATTGATTTTGCATAATCCTCTGTCAAAACAGCACCGCCGACCATTACCTTGCAGTCGGTTTTTGCACGAAGCTTAGTTATAGTTTCCTCCATATTGCATACGGTAGTTGTCATAAGCGCACTAAGTCCCACAAGCTTTACGTTATTTTTAATAGCCGATTCTACAATCACCTCAGGCGGAACGTCTTTTCCGAGGTCAATTACGTTGTAGCTGTAGTTTCCCAAAAGCACCTTGACAATATTTTTGCCGATGTCGTGTATGTCGCCTTTTACAGTTGCAAGTATAATATCGCCTCTTGGCTCACTTGCTGTGTTTGTTTCTATCATATACTCCTTTATAGCATCAAAGCCGCGTTTTGCAGCATCTGCGCTGATTAAAAGCTGCGGGAGAAAAATCTTGTTCTGTTCAAAACCTGTCCCTACTGTATCAAGAGCAGGAATAAGCTCGCCGTTTATTATATCAAGCGGTGCAGTTGTTTCCAAAAGCTCCTTTGCGGCTTTGTACGCATCTTCCAAAAGTCCCTTTATAACAGCCTCTCGCAAAGTGATTGTGGCATTAGTGCTGACAGCAGCGGGCTTGGTATCTGCGAAAGCGGCGATGTAATCTGCACAATCCTTATCATAGCCGTGAAGAGCACAAAAAGCCCTGTATGCTGTCATCATACTGTCAGACAGCGGGTTAATTATACCTGCAGACAAGCCTCTTTCGAGAGCGTTTGCGAAGAATACCGAATTTATATTCTCTCTTGCAGGCAGTCCAAACGAGATATTGGAAACACCCAAAACGGTGTTAAGCCCCATTTTATTTCTTAAGTAATCTATTGTTTCAAGTGTTATCTTTGCATTATCTGCGCCTGTGGAAATGGTTAGTGCCAGTGCATCTATAATAAGATTTTCACGGGGAATACCGTATTCTTCGGCACGGGCAATTATTCTCTTTGCTATTTCAATTCTGCCCTCGGCGGTATCGGGAATACCGTTTTCGTCCAATGTAAGACACACAACGGCAGCACCGTATTTCTTAACAAGCGGCAAAACTGTTGCAAGAGATTCCTCCTTGCCGTTTACAGAGTTTACGAGAGCTTTGCCGTTATAGTAACGAAGTGCCTTTTCCATAGCCTCTGTATTGGAGGTGTCTATCTGGAGCGGCAGATTTGATATGCCTTGAATGGCTGTTACCGCTGCCTGCATCATTTGCGGCTCATTTATTTCGGGAAGACCTACATTTACGTCAAGAACATCCGCACCCTTTTCGGTCTGTGCGACAGCCTCCCTGAGAATGTAGTCAATATCGTTGTTTCGAAGTGCCTCCTTTAAAAGCTTTTTGCCTGTTGGGTTTATCCTCTCGCCGATAATTACAGGCTTTGAGCCAAAATAAACTGTTTTTGAGGACGAGGTTATTGCCGTCCTTTTTTCAGGATTGGTGGCTACTGGAGTCTTTCCTTTTAAAAGCTTTGCGGTTTCTCTTATGTGTTCAGGAGTTGTACCGCAGCAGCCGCCAAGTATAGCAGCACCGCTTTTAAAAACCTCTGTCTGCAAGCGGGCAAATTCTTCGCTGTCCACATTAAATACCGTCTTGCCGTTTACCGATACAGGCAGTCCGGCGTTGGGGTTTACAACTATTGGTAGCGTGGTTGCATTTGAAAGTTTCGGTATAAGAGAAAGCATCTCTTTTGGACCTAAGCCGCAGTTAAAGCCTAAAGCATCAATGCCAAGTCCTTCAAACATATACGCAACTGTTTCGATGTCTGCACCTGTTAAAAGTCTGCCGTTTTCGCTCACGGCAAAGGTGAGAATGACGGGGAGAGTAGAGTTTTCCTTTGCGGCAAGTACAGCCGCTTTTGCCTCGTACACATCGCTCATAGTTTCTATCAGGATAAGGTCTGCACCAGCCTTAGTGCCGATTTTTACAACCTCTGCAAATGCATTGTATGCATCGTCAAAGAGCAGGTCGCCGTATGGCGCTAAAAGCTTCCCTAAAGGTCCGATGTCAAGCGCAACAAAGCCGTTTGGGTTAGCTCTTTTTGCTACTGCAATTCCGCTTTCAATTATATCCTGAAGAAGTTTAGCGTCCCCGTTAAGCTTTATAGGGTTAGCGCCAAAGGTGTTTGTGCTTATAATATCTGCTCCTGCATCTACATAGCTTTTGTGTACATCAAAAATATCTTCGCTGTGGGTAATGTTCCACATTTCAGGAAGCTCTCCTGCTGTTAGACCTTTGCTCTGGAGAATTGTTCCCATAGCTCCGTCAAAGAAGAGAACTTCACGTCCTAAACGTGCTTTAAAATCTTTCATAATCTGTAATCACAGTCCTTTTTATCACATTGGCTGCAGTCTGTCTTTGCATTGCAACCAATATTATTTAGTCCAATTATCGCTGTTACCGATTTGGTGGGAATCATCATTAAAGAGTCGGTAAGGGTAATACCAATACGTTTTTGTGCGTCGCAAAGATTAAGCATATCCCTTTGTGCCGAAAGCTGCCAATCGGCATATCCCGGAGAAAAACGATTTATTGCCTTTAGACCGCTTTCCTTTTCAATAGCTTTTGTAGCAAGGTCTGCTACCTGTTCAATCATTGCCGCACCTGCTGCCTGAGCGGCAGAAACATTTACTGTCCCCAAAACTGCAGAGCGTCTTATGATAGTATCCGCCTGAGTGCCAAGTGTAGCGGCAAGTATTGCCGCTTTGTTGCAGTCTTTAAGGTGCGATGCAAGACGTTTGCTTTTAAATAACGTGTCGCCTACTTTTACAGTATTCTCCGAAACAGTAATGGGGAATATGCGATATACATACTGTGGTACGGCAGAGCCTTGAAGCATATCGCAAACGGCATTAACCGCCGACATAATATCTTCTGTAGCAATGCCCTTTCCGTTTCCCATATACCTGAGAACCTCGGTCTTATCTATTTCCATTTAGCGCCCCTCTGTTTAGTGTCCCTTAATTTATAATATCGGACAGATTTTCCATTATGCTCTTTGCGATGTCGGGTTTGTTCATTGTGTAGATATGTATATTTGTTACACCATTTGCAACAAGGTCAATTATCTGCTCGGTCATATATGCAATTCCTGCCTGACGCATTGATTTTGGATTATCGCCAAAGCGGTCAACAATAGTGGCAAAACGTGGCGGGAGAGCCGTGCCTGAAAGACGGCATATTCTTTCTATCTGCTTTGCGTTTACGACGGGCATTATACCTGCCACTATCGGCACATCAATACCGCTTTTTAAGAGCCTGAACATAAAGCTGTAAAGTATATTGTTGTCAAAAAACATCTGTGTTGTCAGAAAGTCGCAGCCTGCGTCCACTTTGAGTTTGAGGTTTTCGATATCGTTTGCCCTGTTTTCCGATTCAACGTGTCCTTCGGGATAACAAGCACCGCCTATGCAGAAGTCGCCCCTTGCCTTGATTTTGGCGACAAGGTCGCTTGCGTGGCGGTATTTTGCGTTGGGGTTTATTTCATAACCGTCGGGAATATCGCCCCTAAGTGCAAGTATATTTTCAATACCGTCTGCCTTTAAAGTATTAAGTGTATGGTCTATTATACTGTCTTCTGCATTTATGCAGGTAAGATGTGCAAGTGCAGTAACATTGTTGTCGCACTGAATTTGTCTTGCAACCTCTATGGTCTTTTCTGCGGTTGCCTTTGTGCCTGCAGCGCCGTAGGTAACACTTATGAAGGCAGGATTAAGTTTTGCAAGCTCAGAGACTATTCCTGCAGTATTTTCAAGGCTTGTAAGCTCCTTGGGAGGACTTAGCTCGCAGGAAACATTAACCTTTCCGTTTGATAAAATATCTTTTATTTTCATCTTTTATTCCTCTATTTCCAACATAGCTCTGGCACTTTCCTCGTCCAGACTTTCTACATTTTTAAGCTTTCTTTCGATTGCCCTTGTTCTTACACCCACCAGCTTATCAAGCTCGGAGTTTGCCTGTTCAATCTTCTTTTGGGCTGAGTCTAAAACCTTGCCAAATGTATCAAATTCCTTTTTGACTGCACCCAAGAGTGTCCATACCTCAGCTGAACGTTTTTCTATTGCCAGAGTTTTAAAGCCCATCTGCAAGGAATTAAGAAGTGCCGCCATAGTGCTTGGACCTGTTATGTTTACTTTGTATTCTCTTTGCAGAATTTCTACCATACCTCTATTTACAACCTCGGCATAAAGCCCCTCAACAGGCAGGAAAATGATTGCAAATTCTGTTGTATAAGGGGATAAGACATACTTTTCGTGAACGTCCTTGGCAAACTGCTTAAGCCTTGTGCAAAGGGTTGTCGCTGCTGATTTAACTGCTTCTGCATCGCCGCTTTCATATGCGTCCTGAAGTGCGGAGTAAGCGTCCAGCGGAAACTTTGAGTCTATGGGCAGATATGTAAAGCCGCCGTCCTCGTGCGGAAATTTTACCGCAAATTCT
>JAZROS010000259.1:0-3821 GCA_045648825.1 Clostridia bacterium
CATTATATCCCTTTGAGGTTTCGATTTTTGCTTATTCTTTGATTAGCGGTTCCTTTGCCATATTCTTTGGCGGAGGGGTTAAGGAGTGCATTGTAAGCTTTTTCATAGGCTTGATACTAAGGTTTGTTATGTATGCCGCAGATAAGCTGCAGTCGCCGCTCTTTTTTGCCAATGCCGCAAGCTCTGCCGCAACAGTTATTCTGGTGCAGCTCGCAACCTTTATATTCCCTAACCTTGATACCGAGACTTCAACAATTTCAGTTTTGATGCTGCTTGTACCCGGAGTTCTTTTAACCAACTGTATCAGAGATTTTGTAACAACCGATTATACGGCAGGTCTTTCCAAAATTGTTGAGGCAATATTTGTTGCCGCAGCAATCGCACTCGGTGTTGCTGTGTCATTCTTGTGGAGGTAGTTATGAGTATACTGATTGATATGATTTCGCCGTTTTTATCGGCACTTTTTGCAACGCTTGGGTTTGGACTTCTGTATAACATCCACGGAAAAAATCTTATTACAGCGGCTCTTTGCGGAGCATTTGCATGGATGGTGTATCTTGTGGCAGACCCCTTTACCGACTCTATGGTTATTCCCTATTTCTTATCGGGAATGGCTATTGCAATATATTCGGAATTTGCGGCAACCATTTGCCATTCACCCGTTACGGTATTCCTTATCCCCGGAATTATCCCATTAGTGCCGGGACTTACAATCTATCGCACGATGGAAACTTGCCTGTTCGGCGACGTTTCAGGCTTTGCACAAGGGCTGGTAAATACGCTTAAAATAGGCGGTGCAATATCATTAGGGCTGATTTTGGTTTCATCGATATTCAGACTATTAAGAACAACAGCTAAAGCAAAAAAACAGGCTCAAAGCTGAGCCTGTTTTTCTATTCATAAATTCTGTCAACATTTATGACCGCTTTATACCGCTTATCAGTCTCTGCAAGAAGTGCCGAAATATCTGATGCAACATCTTTTCCGTTATCTAAAAGGTCCTGAGGTGTTTCCAAATCGAATATAAGATTTATTCTGTTTTCGCCGTCGGTCATACGAAAATCGTGGATATTAAGCCTTTTATCATATTTCTTTATAACTTCTATCACCTGAGCCTTAATCTCATTTGTGCGTTCACAATCAACTGCCACAGGGTCCATATGTATAACCATATGTATGCCCGTTTCCTTTGTTATTCTATGCTCAAGCTCGTCTATAATCTCGTGAATACGGACAATATCATAATTGTCGGGCACTTCGGCGTGTACCGATGCAAACGCACGTCCGGGGCCGTAATCGTGTACAACCAAATCGTGCACTCCGTAAATGCCCTCACCGCTTAAAACCATTTGGTGTATTTTCTCAACCGTTTCCTTCTCGGGCGGTTTGCCGAGCAACAAGCCTATCGTATCCATTGCAACACCAAATCCTGTGCGGATTATGAGCAAGGATACCAAAAGTCCTATTATTCCGTCAATTACAGGCAATGCACATAGCTTTGCAATAACCGATGCAATAACTATTGCCAGTGTAGCAACTACATCACTGATACTGTCCTTTGCGGTTGCAAGCAGTACCGATGAATTGATTTTTTCCCCAAGGTACTTATTATAGCTGTACATCCATACTTTGACAAGGACAGAGAGTGCAAGAATTACCGTCATTAAAGGGGTAAGCGCCATCACCGACGGCTCTATAATTTTATTTACCGAGCCTTTTAAAAGCTCAAAGCCCAAAATCATTGTTATAAACGCAACTATAAGGGACGCAACATATTCCGACCTTCCATGTCCAAAGGGATGCTCGCTATCAGGACGGCGGTTACTCAGCTTTGCGCCAAAAAGCGCTACCAAAGACGAACCGCAGTCGGAAAGATTATTAAAGGAATCGGAAACTATCGCAATGCTTCCCGAAATCAAGCCAATAATAAGTTTTAAAGAGAAAAGCAGGGTATTGCATATAATTCCCAACGTGCCCCCCAGAACACCATACCGTTCACGGACATTCGGCGAGGAAGTATTCTCACTGTCAGGAACAAACCTTTTTACCAAAAGCTTTATCAAATCTATCACACCTTTACACTATAATACAACCGATTAGAGTCTAATCGGTTGTATTGTCATAATATTCTCTGTTTTACATTTTGCAACAGCCTATGCCTTTTTATATGAGCCTAAGAACTTATAAAAATCGGTATGCGAACGAATTTTATTAAGTGCAAAAAAGATTGTCGCATCATCAATGTTTCCGTCAAGGTCTATGAAGAATATATACTTCCCAAGCTCCTTTTTGACAGGTCTTGACTCTATTTTTATCATATTGATTTTTGAGTCCTTGAACATTTCAAGAGCTGTCCACAAGCTTCCCGGACGGTTATCAAGCGTAAATGCTATTGAGGTTTTGTCCGACTCTGTTACCACCTGTGTAGGTGCTTTTTCAACAACTACAAAGCGGGTGGAATTATTGCGGTCATCCGCACAGTCAGGCAAAAGGATTTCCAAATCATACATCTCTGCAAGGGATTTAGGTCCTATTACTGCATAAGGCTCATCCGATGCCGCAACCTTTGCCGCCGCCGCCCCGGTTGAATCGGTATATTCAATCGGTATGCCCAAAAATTCCTTCTCAATCATATGCGCACACTGAGATATGGCCTGAGTATGAGACATAAGCTTGGTTATATCCTCAATTTTTGTACCTTTTTTGACCATAAGATTCTGACAAACTTTCAGTACATACTCACCCGTTATGTACATATCAACATCAAAAGCAAGAGTGTCAAGAGTCATATTGACACTTCCCTCTATGGAATTTTCAATAGGTACAATCGCCTTTTCAACCTCACCTCTTGAGGTAGCCATAATAAGAGAGTATATTGAGCTGTATGCACGAAGCTCGGTATTTTCGCCAAAGTGTTCCAGAGCCGCAAGGTGCGAAAATGTTCCCTGCGGTCCTAAGTAGCCTATCACAGCTTTTTGCCGACTGCGTCGGCTATCGGTTTTAATTTCTTCATTAAGCCTGCAAAATGTTCAGGGGTGAGAGACTGCTCTCCGTCTGACATTGCAGTTTCAGGGCTTTGATGTACCTCTATCATCAGACCGTCTGCACCCGCCGCAACAGCACCAAGCGCAAGGGCATCAACATATTTATATGTACCTGCCGCATGGGATGGGTCCGCTATTATCGGAAGATGAGAAAGCTCTTTTGTTACAGGAATTGCCGAAAGGTCAAAGGTGTTTCTTGTAGAAGGCTCAAATGTTCTTATTCCTCTTTCACACAACACTACATTTTCATTGCCCTCTGACATAATGTATTCAGCCGCCATAAGCCATTCTTCTATGGTAGATGACAAGCCGCGCTTTAAAAGTATCGGCTTATTGTGCTTACCAACCTCTCTTAAAAGCTTAAAATTCTGCATATTTCTTGCACCAATCTGCATCATATCAGCATAATTTGCAACCAAATCCACATCCCTCGGGTCCAAAACCTCCGTACAGATTGGAAGTCCAGTTTCATCGCCCGCTCTACGCATAATTTTAAGACCTTCTTCTTCCAGACCTGCAAAGGAATAAGGTGATGAACGAGGCTTGAATGCACCACCTCTTAAGATTGTAGCACCTGCCACTTTAACCTGTTTTGCAACATAGGAAAACTGCTCCTGACTTTCAATCGCACACGGCCCTGCCATAACGGTAATTTGCTCACCGCCGATGGTGGTATTTCCAACAGAAATAATACTCTGCTCCTTTTGAAGCTCTCTTCCCGCAAGCTTATAAGGCTTCATAATGGGCACAATGTTTTCAACACCGTTCATCATCAGA
>JAZROS010000260.1:0-3780 GCA_045648825.1 Clostridia bacterium
GTACGTGAAATATGTGCAGAAACAGGACTTACGTCAACTGCCACTGTACACGCAAGGCTGAAAAAGCTCGAACAACACGGGCTGATTGTTAAAGAGGGTGCAAAAAACCGTTCCATAAAGGTGGTATCGGAAAATAGCGAAAGCTATGTCAATGTACCCATATACGGCAAGATAACGGCAGGCATACCAATAACTGCAGTAGAGGATATATGCGGAAGCTTCCCCATTCCTTCATCACTTACTGCAAACAAGGACGTGTTTATGCTCAAAGTTGAGGGCGAGTCGATGATAAATGCCGCAATTCTTGACGGCGATATGATTATCGTACAAAAACAGCCCACCGCCGACAACGGCGATATTGTAGTCGCTCTTATAAACGGCGAGGACGCAACGGTTAAAACCTTTTATAAAGAAGAAAACCATTTCAGGCTCCAGCCCGAAAACGATACAATGGAGCCTATTATAGTCGATGAAGTGGAAATTCTCGGCAAAGTGGTCGGAGTTTTCAGAAAATTTTAATAAGTTACATAATACTTGTATATAATTAGGAAGGAAGATACAAATGAGTAAAATGCTTTTTACATCGGAATCGGTAACAGAGGGACATCCCGACAAAATCTGTGATATTATATCCGATGCAGTTTTGGACGAGCTTTTAAAGCAGGACCCGCTATCGAGAGTTGCCTGCGAGACCACCTGTACAACAGGCATTGTGTCCTTAATGGGCGAGATTACAACTAACTGCTATGCAGATATTCCCAAAATCGCAAGAAATGCAGTTTTAGAGATTGGCTATGACCGTGCGAAATACGGCTTTGACGGCACTACCTGCGCAGTTGTTACATCAATAGACGAACAGTCCCCCGATATTGCAATGGGCGTTGACAGAGAGGGTGCAGGCGATCAGGGTATGATGTTTGGCTATGCCTGCGACGAAACTCCCGAGCTTATGCCGCTCCCCATTTCGCTTGCGCACAAGCTTGCAAAGCGTCTTACAGAAGTAAGAAAGGACGGCACACTCACCTATCTTCGTCCTGACGGCAAAACTCAGGTAACAGTTCTTTACGAGGACGGAAAGCCCGTTTCGGTAGATACAGTTGTTATTTCAACACAGCACGCACCTGAGGTTGATATTCCTCAAATCAAGGCTGATTTGATTGAAAATGTTGTTAAGCCTATAATCCCCGCTGAACTTTTGACCGAGGATACCAAATACTACATTAACCCCACAGGACGTTTTGTAGTGGGCGGACCTCAGGGCGACAGCGGACTTACAGGCAGAAAGATTATAGTTGACACCTACGGCGGCTACGCACGACACGGCGGCGGTGCTTTTTCGGGCAAAGACCCCACTAAAGTTGACCGCTCAGCTGCATATGCTGCAAGATGGGTGGCAAAGAATATTGTTGCAGCAGGACTTGCAACCAAGTGTGAAATTCAGCTTGCATATGCAATCGGTGTTGCCGAGCCTGTTTCTGTAATGGCTGATACCTTTGGAACAGGTGTTGTTTCTGACGAAGAAATTGCAAATGCTGTAAACAAGGTATTTGACCTTCGTCCCCAGTCTATTATAAAGGCTCTTGACCTTAGAAAGCCTATCTACAAGCAGCTTGCCGCATACGGACATATGGGCAGAGAGGATTTGGGCGTTCTGTGGGAAAAGACCGATAAGGTTGAGGAACTCAAAAAAGCTCTTAACAGATAATTTAAGGAGATAAAAATGGCTGAACAAGCAGTAAAGACTCTTGCACGGAACAAAAAAGCTCATCACGACTATTTTGTAACCGAAACCTTGGAGGCAGGGATAGAACTCTTTGGAACAGAGGTTAAATCGGTGCGTGCAGGCAAGGTCAACCTGACCGATGCCTACGGTCGTGTGGATAAGGGCGAGGTTTTTATTCTGGGAATGAACATAAGTCCGTACGAGCAGGGTAATATCTTTAACAAGGACCCTCTAAGACCTAAAAAACTACTCCTTCACAAACGTGAGATAAGACGGCTTATTGGTCTTACGGCTCAGGACGGTTATTCTCTTATTCCCCTTTCCCTCTATTTCAAAGGCTCAAGGGTAAAGTTGGCCCTTGGTGTATGCAAGGGTAAAAAGCTCTACGACAAGCGAGAGGATATTGCAAAACGTGATTCGAAGCGCAGTATGGACAGAGCTTTCAAGGAGCATAACAACAGATTTTAACCTAAAATGTAAAAAAATCTCAAAAAACCCTTTTCAAAGGCAATTTTTTGTGATACAATATCAACAATAACAAAAAATTTACGGAGGTAAATACGATGACACACGTTAAGACTCTTAACAAGGCTGTATTAAAGGACAGTGTTAAGCGCGGTGCTTGCGGCGAGTGCCAGACATCTTGCCAGTCAGCTTGCAAGACTTCATGCACAGTTGCTAACCAGAAGTGCGAGCAGCTCAAGAAATAATTAAAACAAAATAAGATAGCTGCCTTGCCTTTTTTGCAGGGCAGTTGTTTTTATGACAGGATGGGAGTTTTTTAATTGATACATAAATACAAACTGATGGAGCTTAACATCGTTTTGGACGTTTACAGCGGTGCAGTCCATATTGTAGACGATATTTTCTATGACCTTGTGGGCAAAATCGGCGACGATTTTGATAAAGATGCTGATTATTCGGGTATAATCGCAGAACTTTCGGAAAAATATCCCGAAAGTGATGTAAAGGAAAGCTTTAACGAGCTTAGAAAGCTTGTTGATGACGGTCAGCTTTATACCGACGATTTCTATGCAGAGATTGCGGCTAAATGGAACAAAAAGTCGGTTGTCAAGGCACTTTGTCTTCACATTGCCCACGATTGTAACTTAAGATGCAAATACTGTTTTGCAGGTACGGGCGAATATCAGGGACACCGCGGTATGATGAGTGCCGAGGTCGGAAAAGCAGCGATTGATTTTGTAATCAAAAACTCAGGCACAAGAAGAAATATCGAAATCGACTATTTTGGCGGCGAGCCTTTGATGAATTTCGGCGTGGTTAAGGAAATCACCGAATATGCAAAGGAGCAGGGCGAAAAGCACAACAAGAATTTCCGTTTCACCATCACCACAAACGGTCTTCTTTTAAATGACGAGGTTAAGGCATATGTAAACGAGAATATGTCCAATATCGTTTTAAGCCTTGACGGAACAAAGGAAACGAACGACAGAATGCGTTACCGTGTAGACGGCTCTGGTACATATGACACAATCGTGCCTAAGTTCATTGATATTGCAGAAAGCAGAAATCAGGATAACTACTATGTAAGAGGCACATTTACAGCAGAAAATCTGCACTTTGCAGATGATGTTATACATATGGCAGACCTCGGATTCTTGCAAACAAGCGTAGAGCCTGTTGTCGCTCCCGAAACAGAGAGCTATGCACTTACCGAAAAGCATATTGACACCGTTTTGGCCGAGTATGAAAAGCTTGCAAAAATGTATATTGACAGAAGACGTGAGGGCAAACCCTTTAACTTCTTCCATTTTATGATAGATTTAGATCAGGGACCTTGTGTTGTAAAAAGACTTTCAGGCTGCGGTGCAGGTCATGAATATATTGCAGTAACTCCCGAGGGCGATATTTATCCCTGCCATCAGTTTGTAGGAAACAAGGACTTCAAGATGGGCTCTGTTATGACAGGCGAATTTGACGAGGAGATAAAGTCAACCTTTGAGAAATCTAATATCTACACCAAGCCCGAGTGCAGCAAGTGCTTTGCCAAGTTCTACTGCAGCGGCGGCTGCTCAGCTAATGCCTATAACTTTAAC